>NZ_CBRA020000112.1:0-4160 GCF_000469945.2 Paenibacillus sp. P22
CCGCGAAGCCCGGCGCGAGCCGAGCGAGCCGCCTTCAGCGGCAGCGGCTTCCTCCGCCTGAGTCCACTCCTCGTCCATGACCGCCGCCTGGGCTGCCTTGGCATCCCGCAGCGCGTCGATCTCGGCCAGCTGCGGCAGGATGGAATCCACCAGACTGAAGGGCGGCGTGACCTTGGGCAGTTCCTCGAGCTCTTCGGAGAGCCTCTGAAGGCGCTCGAACAGCTCCTGGTCGTCCGGGCAGTTCTTGAGATGCTCCATCAAGAGCACGCGTTCATGCTCGTCAAGATCGCCGTCCAAATATCGATTCATAACCTCTACCACCTCTTGACAAGTCATCCTCGGACACCACCTTTCTGATAGTCATGCAGCAGCGTCTGAAGCTGTTGCCTGGCCCGGAATAAATAGGATTTCACCGTATTCAGCGGAAGATCGAGGGAATCCGCGATTTCGTTGTACGAGAAGTCCTGCAAATAACGGAGCACGACAACGGCTCTGTGGTGATCCGGAAGCTTGTCGATTGCTTCTCGAATATCTTTGGCCGCATAGGCGGACAATACTTCCTCTTCCACGTCCTGCTTCTCCCGGAAGACCATATCATGCTCTTCGATGGACACGACGGGCTTGGTGCGCCGGAACTTGTCGATGCAGATGTTCGTGACGATTCTCTGCACCCATGTCTTGAACTGTGCTTTTTCCTCGTAGGAAGTAATTTTGGTATAAATGCGAATGAGCGCTTCCTGGGAAGCGTCCAGCGCGTCCTGCTCGTTGCCCAGTATATAATAGGCCGTCCGATATACGTGATTTTCTATTTCGCGCAATAGGGACACGAGAGCGTCGCGATCGCCCTGTTGAGCGGCTCGTATGAGACCAGGCTCTACCACGAAGGTTCCCCCCTCTCTTGCACCCGTACTGACGCGCGCCTGGCGCGAAAGGTTGCAGGGCAAGCATAAGTAATATAAAAAAAGTTAGTTATGGTAAATAATGCCGCGAATGAAAATGAAGCAGGCATTTACCACCCAACAATAGCAAAAAAAAACTCCCGGCGTATAGACGCCGGGAGCGGGAGTCATTGGGAACGGCCGGAAGAGCGGAATTGCAGCCGCTTTCAGGCAAGACGATGGACCGATTTCCTTTCGATCAGGCTGACCGGAACGACATGCTGCCCGGTGCCGGCCTGACCCTGCCGCAGCCTTCGGATGAGCAGTTCCGCCGCCGTTCGGCCGATCTCGTCGTAATTCTGCCCGACTGTCGCCACCGGAATATGCAGCATCTCGCAGATCGGATTGTTGTCGAACCCGAAGATGGACAGATCGTCGGGAATCCGCATGTCCAGCTGCTGGGCATAGAGCAGAAGCTGGACCGCGATGAGGTCGTTCTCCACCTGCACGGCCGTAATGCCGTTCTCCCGGTAGCCGTTCAGCAGCCCGCTGAAAAAGGCGGTTTTTCCGGCTGCCTTCAGCTCCTTGCTCGCGCCGAGCCGGACCAGCTCGGGAAGGATGGGAACCCCGCGGTCCTTCATGGCCTTGCAGTACCCGAAGTAGCGGCTGCGCACCGAGGAGACCGACTCGATGGCCGCATTGCTGAAGAAGGCGATGCGCCGATGGCCCAGATCGATCAGCCGGGATACCGCCTCGTACACGCCTCCGAAATTGTCGGAGACGACAGAGGGAATCGGCATGCCGGGCATCTCCTTGTCGATGGTCACGATCGGAAAATCCATCAGGTACAGCCGGTTGAGCCGCTCGAAGCTGCAGGAGTCGTTGAGCGGATACAGGATGACGGCCGAGCTGCCCCGGCCCGGCATCGATTCCAGCAGCTCTTCTTCCAGCGCCGGATCGCTGTTGCTCGTATGCACGCTGAGGTGATAGCCGAGCCGGTTGAGGTAATCGGAGGCTCCGCGAATATAACCGACCATGGCTCCTTCATCGAGATGAGGCAGAATCATGGAAATGATCGGGCCCGGCTCCACTTCCGCAAATGAAAGCGGAGCCGGCGTCTGGCGCTCCGGCGCCGCCTCCGCCCTCTTCACGAAGCTGCCGCTGCCTTGAATCCGGTAGATGTAGCCTTCCCGTTCCAGCTCCTCCAGCGCTCTGCGGGTCGTGATCCGGCTGACGCTGTACAGGGACGAAAGCTCGTTCTCGGTCGGCAGCTGCTGATCCGGCTGATAGTCTCCCTGATCGATTTTGGACTGCAGCTCATCCTTGATGACGGAATAGAGCGGTTTCTGGGATTTGCTCACTGACATTATTCACATCCTGCCCTTGAAGCACCGGGTTGTGCCGCTGCCGGCGAAGCCCGTTGTCGTGATTTCATTGTACATGAAAACAGCTCAACCGGCTACGAGCCGGAGCCGCTCCGCCCCCGGAAGGAGGCGGCGTCCGGACCCGGCTCCGCCGCTTGTCTGCCTGCTCAGCTACTTCACGCTTTGATAGCGTTCATACTGGCCTTTCTTGATCGCCAAATAATCCTGGGCGCCCATTTTGTCCAAAGTCGCGACATACTCATCCCAGCCGCTGCCAAAGTCGGCCTGGCCCGTGACGAATTTCACCCTCATCTGCTGGATGTACTTGTTGATGTCGGTCAAGATGGCCGCCTGCTTTTTGGCTTCCTCCGCAGTAGGGGAAAATTCGGGCCACACTTCCTCCGGCAGGAACTGCTCGAGCTCCGCCGCATTCGTCTTGAAGTCCTCGTCCACCGTCTTGCCCTTCACGGCGGAACGAAGCTCCATATCAGGCTCCGCGTACGGGTAGCCGCCTCCATATACGTTGTCTACGTATTGGAACGCTCCAAGCTGGACGCCGCCCTTGTAAGTGCGGATTTCTTCGCTGTACTGGGGCTTGCCGTCCACCATCGTGTACGTTTCTCCCTCGATGCCGAAGTAGCCGAACTTGCTTCCTTCCTCGCCGTAGAAATAATCGACCCACTCCATCGTTTCCTCCGGATGCTTGTTGGACTTGGTGATTGTGAACGAGGACGTCTGCCGGGTCATCGGATCCATCCAGTTCACGACCTTGTCCCCATGCGGCCCGGCCAGCACGTTGATGCCGATATAGTCCTTGGCTCCGATCGTGCCGATATAATGCGGATCTCCCCAGGAGAAGGCCCCGACCTTGCCGGCCGAGCCGTCGGCCGCCCACTGGGCGTATTCATAGCCGGAATAGTTGAGCTGCGGCAGCGTGCCGTCCTTGAACAGTCCATTCAGGTACTGCAGCACCTCCTTGTACTTCGGATCGTTGAAGATGAGCTTGACCTCGCCGTCCGAATCCTTGTAGATCCAGCTTGCCGCCCCCTTGTACGCCTCCGTTCCCCATGCCGAAGCTGCCGTACAGCTGCCGCTCGAACATGCCGTTGATAAAGCCCGTCGGCATGACCCAGCCCATCTCGTCGTTCGGATCCCCGTTGCCGTTGGCGTCCTTCTCCTTGAACGCCTTGAGAGCCGCCTGCAGCTCATCCGTCGTCTTGGGCACCTGCAAGCCGAGATTGTCCAGCCAGGTCTTGTTGATGTAGAGCCGTATGGACCGGTACGGAAGGGCCGTATCGATGTACGGCAAGGAATAAATATGGCCGTCCGGCATCGTGATCGCCTTCTTGACCTCCGGATTTTTCTCGAACCATTGCTTTAGATTGGGAGCATGCTGCTCGATGAGGTCCTCCAGCGGAAGGAACAAGCCCTGCTCCCCGTACTTGACGAGCTCGGAGCTGCTGAAGCCGGTCTGGTAGAACGCGTCCGGAAGCTTGCCGGAGGCGAGCATGACGTTTTTGCGCTCCGCCGAGCTCTCGCCCGGAATCTCTTCCCACTCGATATGGATGCCGGTCTTTTCCTCGTATTTCTTCCACATCCACAGGTCCTTCGAAGCCGGATGGACGTCCGTGAAGCTGTCCCGCGCCATTTTGAGCGTAATTTTGCCTTCCTTGCCCCCGCTTCCGCTATCCCCGCTCCCCGCGGAATCGCCGCCGCCCGACTGACAGCCGGCCAGAATCGCCACGGCGAGCCCTCCGACCAATCCCTGTTTCACCCATGCGTTTTTCACGTCTATTCCCCCTGTCGCATTATAGGGCAGACTTGCCTGTCTGCCGTCTAGCCTTTGATCGCGCCGAGAGAATGCCTTTTTCAAAAAATTTTGACAATAACGGATAAAGAATCAGCAGAGGCAGCGAGG
>NZ_CBRA020000113.1:0-16428 GCF_000469945.2 Paenibacillus sp. P22
CGTGTTTTGGGCTTTTCCTCTTTATGACGAATGAGGTGTTTCACCTTACTTCGTTTACTCCAGGCGATGTTTGCCGTCCTGTCTGAATCCTTGAAGTGGGCAAGGATGACATTATGACCAACGATTTCGCAATGATCAATCTTATCGAGATCAATTAGATTGCTGGAATCCAATAAGTCTAGATGAGGAAAGATTTCCTTGCACTGGGCAAATGAGTTGATCATCGTAAACATGCCCTTTGTTGTATGAAAGCGAGGTATGCAGTGGTTGCTTTTGGGGTACGGATACCAGTTGTCGATAAAGACAATGTCTCCGCCCCTAAATGTCTCCCATGCCCCATTCTCTTTCTCATTGACGATCCGAATGCCCAGCATCTCAATATCTCTGCTGTCCATGGCGGTCACCTATTTCTTCAGCTCGGCCGGAATTTTTTTGGCACCGATGTTCGTCTTCACGAACTTCGCCATGACTTTAGCGCTTTTCTCCAAGCCGGCAGAGATCATGCTTGCCGTGGAACGTTCCATATGTCGCTCACCTCCTCCCCTTGAAAGGTATGACGAGTACAGCCAAAACTAAGAGCACTAGTGCAAAAAGCTTTGACATGAAGATCAGATTGGAAGCTGCAAGCAAGACAGAAATAATTCTCCATGCCGGGTAGAACTTTGCGTCCAGCGTCGAAGTCTCGGGGTCGATGTTAGGCGCGAACTGAGCGATCAGGATCAACGCCGCTATAGTGAATAGTAGCACGTACGTTCGACTTGCATCAACATACGGCAGGACGCTGAAAACAGTTGTAGAAAGAATGACGCAGACGGTATGGGGCAAGTGGAATCCCCCGCTAAAAATACGCACGACATTAAACAACACGAGGCATAGCAATGACTCCCATACCATCCCGGTTATTGCACCAACGGACGCGGTCAAAAGAGCCGTCATAGCGAAGTTTAGATATCCTCCGATGGCAAATTCCATGACTTCAACACTGCTCGTGTTCTCTGGATCAGCTGCCTTTATCCGTAATGATATGTTTCTTGACCATGTATCAATCATTTAAATTCCTCCTATGCGAGAGGTAGTAGACTCCGCCTGTAGAGACAAGCGAAAAAAACAAGAGCGAATGGATAAATCCAGAGATATGTCATGTGGAAGAGCAGTATGGCGTTGATACATATAAATACGATCCCGCCCACAAGTCCCAGAGCCAAAACACGGTTCTTACCAGAAAGTATGGGGCTCTTGATGGCGAAGTAATGAGGCGGCCTGACGATAAATGCAAATCCGAGATTCATGTAGAAGAACAGCCAGGCGGTAAGATAAACTGCGAGGATGGTGCTGATCCAGAGCACGTATGTTTCGAAGCCTTCAATTCCAGAGGCAGCTGCGTAGTCCAACAGCCCGGTAACCATAAGAATAAAATAAATGAAATACTGGATAGATAAATATACAAGCAAGCCAGTAACAATTATAAGCGTTGATTCAAAAGTCCGCATTTTTATCAAACATCTTAATGCCACAACATATATTATTAATTGAATAGTTAAATCATATTGGGGAATATCGAATATCACACGATTCAAAAATGAGACTATTGCTATGACAATTGAAGTTAAGATGATTTGCTTTTTATATTCCAGAAAGGGCATGCGGAAAAGCTTAAACGATATTGCTAATACAGACAGAGCATCGAATATACTCAACACAATGAACACGAGATCCCCCAGCTTCAACCCTCAACACCATCACTTTCCGACTTTTTTTTTTCGGATGTAGTCTTCAGCTTTCTTTTTTAGCCAGATCGGCGTACCTTCATCGAGGGTTGCATCTGGTTTGATGAAGTCCCCTCGATAGTTTGGATTCAAGGCGCGGCGTCCGGCTAGAGAAATGTTCTGACTGGTCGTGTTGAGGGCTTTGGCAATCCATGAAGCTGTAACAAACTCTTTGATATTTTTCCCTCCGTCCCTTGTCTTCTCTGAACTTCGTGGAAAATTTTCCACCAAGTCGCTTCGCTCTCCCTGCCGATCCTTCGCCTTTAGCTTTTCGATGTCTTCAACGTATTGCTTGCCTGACCCAAAGCCAGTCTGTTCGGCTACTATTTCCTGTTCTTGGAACTGGATTATATTTCTAATTATATCTAATAGCTTTCACATTGCAAGCGAATGTTTGTTCTATTTTTGCCCCATTATTCGGAGAATGTCTTCCTTTTTGCCTTGCACAATTCGAAAGCTCCTACCTGCTGGATGCCTGTATAGCTTCCTACCCCGCTGATCCACACGACGGGGAATATCTTCTTTGCTGGCTGCCAGTCTGCTCGCTCCCATTCACCGCTGTGGAAGTAGGCCTCGTAGCGGTCCAACTTCTCCTTTATGACTCGCTCCGAGAACACGGTCCGCTGAATCTCGATGAACCACGGCGTCGCCTTCCAAATCACAAACGCATCCGGCTCCGGCCGCCCCTTGCCGTACTTGGGTTCGACCTCAAACCGCCGTGGCTCCTCGATCCGGCGCAACTGCCGAAAGAATTCTGCTATCGCTAGGAAGTGTCCGATCTTCGCGCTGTCCTTTTTGATGCTTGGCATCGGGAAATAAGTGTACTTGCGGCGCTCTTTGCTCACTGCTATGTGGCCCTCCCGGCGAAGCCGCAGCAGAGCATTATTTGCCTCCCGAACCGGGTTGCGCAAACCGCTGAAATGAAGCTCCGCGATGTCGTCCCGTGTGAGGACCCGGAAGCGTTCCAGGTCCGTCACAATAGCTTTATCTCGCTCTCTCATTCCAGTCCACCCCATTCGTAATCTTGGTCTTCTGACGGCGCTCCTGGGCTCGCTGACGTTTCTTCTGGGCGCTTGTGCGGCTCGAGTAAAGCTCTCGCCTTCGGAATGTCCAGGTATGGTGCTTGAGCGTATCGCCATCCGTCCAGTTTGAAGACCATTCGACCCTTCTCGCTCTGTTTGATTTGCGCTGCCTCTCCGCTCCCGAGTGTAATCCGGCTGTTGATTTCATCGGCATGCCGAAACGCCATCCGGACCGTCAGGTTATTCTTTAGTTTGCCGTCCAGGACGTCGGCGTCCGGCCGTTGCATGCTGAGAATCAAGAAGACACCCAACGCCCGGCCGATCGCCCCGATCTCATCGATGACGGCCATAATGTCGGCTTCCTTTTTGAGCAGCGCCACCTCGTCAATAGCCACGACAATGAATGGCGGCCGCTCCCGCTCCGGCAGGTCGACGATATTAGCCACCCCTGCGGCGTCGAGCTGATCCCCGCGCTTCCGGAGCTCCCGGCGGACCTTCATCAGCATCGTCTCCAGTTGCAATGGCTCGACGACGACCTGCTCGGCAATTTGGCGGAACAAATGGAATTCCGAACGCTTCATATCCGCGCAGAGGAGCCGGAGCTTTTCGGGCGGTACAACCTTGATCAGCGTCGTCAGGATCGACCGGAGCGCAACCGACTTCCCACTGCCGGTTTCCCCAGCGATCAGTAGGTGAGGATGCTCTGCCATGTCGTATACTTCCGGACCGCGACGGCTACGCCCAACGTAGATCGGCAGGTGCATGCCGGCTGCCGCTACCTGCGCCTCCTCGAGCTCATAATCAAATTGCTGAACCTCCAGGCGGTAGATGGTCAGGATGAACGTCTTGGCCGTCCCCGCGAGTTCGATGTGTTCGCCGAAGCCTTGCCGAAACAGCCAAGCGTGCTTTAGGACCGCCCCCGGGTCCAATCCGTCCGGCAACATGAAGACAGCCTGAATGCAGTCCTGGTAGATCGAAACGCGCCTGATGGCCGGATAGGTCCGGATCTCCTTGCCCTTGTGTCCCTTGCGCTTGGTGCAAAGCCCACCGGCTGCAAACAGCTGCCGCAACTTGCTTCTCACGCCAACATCCGGCATAGATACATACACCGCTCGGGCGCCGTAGAGACTCGCTCCGGCTGCCGCGATTTTCGCGGCCAACATCATTCCACTCGCTCCGCTCATTATCATTTCGCGCAGCTCCTTTAAACAAATTCAAAATTCTTTTTTACATCTGCATTTTGGCTTGTATTAGTGCGGTATTGATACTAGAACAATTGGTGCTCTATATACCGCACTATTAATTGCACCTATAAAAACCACTCCAGGACTTCATGGGCCAGCTTTCGCGAGACCCGCGAACTGAAGAGATATCCCGCATAGACACTCAGCACGCCGGCCGCGCCGACCAGGCTCCAGCCGATCCGATCACTCATGATACCCTCCGATCTTGCCGATCACCGTCGTGCGGTTCCGGCGGTGCTCCAGGTATAGCCGAAGCATGAGTAGTAAAGCGATCTTGGTCATACGTACACCCCGAACATGGCGGCGATCTTGTGCAGCGCATCCCACCAGGAATCAAACGCCACGTAAGCGCAGGCTACATAACCGGTGATTTTGAGGTAGACCACCTTGCCCCCATGCCCTAGATTCTCGAGTGCAATGCCTCCAAAATGCGATGCTACACCAATACCCAGCACCTTAAAGAGTGGTTGCAGGTCTTCCATGATGTGATCCTCCTATTAGTTGATCCAATCAACCGATCCAAAGTTGGATTCGTTAAAACCTTGTCGTCAGATGAATCCTGCAGCATCAAAGCTCAAATTCGCCGACATCGGAGAATTCAACGACGTCGTTGAAACTAAGAGTGGGGACGTCCCCACTTGTGGGGATGAAGCATCCATATCCCGTTGGATTAGCCGCTTGAGGTAGCCCGAGCGGTTTTTCTTCGTCTGCACCCATTTGAAAAGAGCGACTTGATCGGGATCGTCCTGGCTGAAGTAGACAGGGATTTTCTCGATTCTCTTATCTCCCATCTCCGTACAACCCCTTTGCGATCAGATGGAACGCCTCGACGTTCGCATAGAGGCTCATGCCGGGTTTGAGCAGCTGAGCGGACTTGAAATGCTTCCCGATGTCGGGTAGCAACGCTTCAGCTCCACCGCCGCATAATACGAGGACGTCCTCGCTTTTCCACTTCAAGCGGATAGCATGCGCAATGATTGCTCGTGCAAAAGCTGCTGGATCCGGATTCCGCAACGTCTCCATACCGTTCACCAGCGTATCGCTCGCTCGATCGACAAAGCGCCGGTCCTGCAACGTGCCGAGGTTGACCGTGCCGCTCCCGATGTCAATCACCCGCACGATGCCGAGGCTTGGAACAAGGAGGCCCGCTGCCGCTCCTTCGGCCGCCACTTCGCATCGGCGGATGACAATGACGCGCCGCTCCCCGTTGATGGTGATCTCGTGCCGGCCCTGCAGCATCTCCTTGATCTGACGCTTCTGCTCCGGCGTGTGCGTTCGGATCGGCTGCCCCACGACGATCTGATGCTCCGATCCAGGTGCATACTGGTGAAGTGCGATTAGGACGCGCAGGCGAGCATCCGGATGTGCCTTCGAATCGCCCTTGGTGCTTTCCGCCAACTCGCTTTCATACATCGCCAGAGTCCCAGCAAAACCGTGCTGCCCACCGTATTCCCATTCGAAGTCATGCTCACCGTGGACTTGCTGAAGATTTCGTTCCCGCCAGTCGTAGCCGATGGGGGAGGGGAACTGTCTGAACTGCCGACCGTCATACAGCTTAACCGCGCTGCCGCCGGCATCGATGCCAATTATACTCATGCTGTCATCCCCTTCTGGCGACACTGGTAGCCCTACAAACCGTTCTACGTCGAACGGTTAGCGTCACCAGTGGCGCTACTTGATATGTCACTAGCCTATGGGGATGGCTCGGGCATATTTACTGTTTTCCAAATAGGGACAGGTATAAAATTTTGTAGACTCGGCCATATTGGGAATACGAAATAGATGGAAAGGCCTGAATAACATGACCGGAATAGGGAAAAGGCGGACTGATTATGGAGCTTTCTTGGATAAACACGGAGTCAAACAGGAGAGAATCCGCGAAGAAACAGGGTTGAACCCTGGAACGGTGTCGCGGGCATGCAGCGAGGATGGATATAAGCCGACAAGAAGTGTGCAAAAGATCCTGGTTGAAGCAGCTCGCCGGCTTACGGGAAAAAGCGCACAGCCCAAAGATTTCTGGATGTGAAAATTCTGTATCATAGATAGATACATTTCGTATATTCTAGAATTAAACACCATGATGAGGAGAGGATACGAATGTACGTGGTAGGATTGATCGGCGGAATTATAGGAGCCGTCTTCAGTGCATTTGCTCTTATGATTGCAATGATCGGGGTTTCAATGGGACTAGGAAGCGATGCCGGTTCCGCTAGTAGTTCAGTCGTGGTAACGGGAAGCATTGTTGCTTGCTTGGTTAGTGTGCTCGCCATCTTCGGGGCTGTCATTTCAAAACGAAGACCTCGAACCGCTGGGATTTTTCATTTCGTAGCTGCGGTAGTCGGAGTAATTGGGATCAGCGTGTTTTACTTCATCCCCGCAATTTTGTTAATTGTATCCGGATTCATGGGCGTTCTTAAAAAGGATTCTGTAACATCGGAAATGTAAAAAATCCCCCACCAGCCGCGAAGGCCAGTGGGGATTTGTTTTATTCAAGGGGGATTCCGGCGCACGTCCTAAGGGCATTTGCCATTTGATTGTACCGACCGGGGTCTCGTCCGTCTGCCTTGGCTTTGTGCCATGCAGGGGAGAGCCAGTTGTAGATGATCTCCTGCGCGTTGCTCTTGGGCAGTCCGGCTCCCGCCGCCGCGGCGCGAACGTTGGCCGCCAGACGCTCGAAGTGGCCAGCCTCTTCTAGCAGTCCCTGCTGCAGCGCCGCGTGCCGCGCCGGCTGGATGTAGGAGACGATGACGTGATCGCAGATGTCTGCCGGCAGTTTGGCAGCCGCCGGCACCGGCCGGACCTGAGTCGCTATCTCAGCCGTCACGTCCCGGATCAGGTCGCCGAGTGTCTTGCCGCCGGCAGCAAGTGCCTGGTCGATATCCGACTTGCGGGCCGGGTCCAACTGCTTATGACTGACGATGTGAGTCGATGGCGTCTTACCCCATTTAGTGCAGCACATCGCAAGGTACCAGACAAGCCGAGCGTAAGCCGCTGCGAAGTCGATCTTGCCGCCATAGCATAGCTCGATGCCAAGCGCCGCGGCGTTGGCGTCGTAGCCAAAAATGGCATTGTCCGTCGTCACGTTTTTGATGACGTGATAAGCCTGCTCGGCGGGATCCGGACCGGTACCGGCAGGGATAATCTCAAGGATGCGTTTGTCGTCGATGAAGACCTGTGCCGACGCCGATCGGTCCGTCTGATGCTGGAAGTAGGTCCAGTGGTTATCTGCAGAGGCTCCAGGGTTACCCGTATCATGAGCAACAAAAAAGGCCGGGCTGCCGGTTACTAGCCGGATGCCTGGCCTGACGTTAGAACGCTTGTTGATGTAGCGCCGCTCGATCTGATATTTATTGCTCTCCATCGCCGCCGCCCTCCCCGTTTGCAGCCTTGCTCGTCTGCCTGACAAGCTGATGTCCATAAACCGACACTGCGCCGCACAGGACGCCCTGGATTAGGCTCTCGGCCGTCGGCCCCAACAGCAGACATGTCATCAGGATTGCAACGGCCGTAACGACGTAGACGATCGACCAGTCCGGCACCCGCGGCGTCCGCTTGAGTACATACCCCGCCACCCAGCATACGGCAAGCACGCCGGCCAACTTCGGAGGAATCATAGCTTGAATTGCTGCCCATTCCATTAGATCATCTCCCCTTACTTGATATAGAATCCACCCTTGAGGGCAAAGCCGACAACAAAAACGACGACCGCTCCGCCGATCGCCGTGAGTAACCAGTATGATACTTTTGATATTGCATTCAACCGCTTGTGTGCCGACTTGGTGCTTTCTAATGCTGCCACCGCCAACTTCTCCACTTCCTCGGATCGCCGATATATCTCTTTCAATTGCCCTCTGAAATCATCAAGGGAACGGTTGAAATCGTCCAGTTTCTCGAGCCTGGTAGAAAGCTTACCGAGCTCGACTCTTATTTCCATAATCGTGTTCATCAGTTGCAGTTGGTCAGCTTCCGGCACCCCGACACCTTCTCTCTATGAGATCACGCTTTTTCTATTTGGTCGATGATGTACCATAAGTCAACTTCCCGAAACTCCCCAGCTGGCTTACCTAGTGCAAAGTCTGGTGAGGCCGACATCAGGAGGTTGTAGTCGTCCCCGGTGATTTCGTACCGCTTAGTAGTGGCGATGACTTGATTTTCATCTAAAAGGGCTATTTCAACTACTACATACTGTTCATTCTTATTAAGAAACGTGGTCCTTATATCCTCATACCGAATGGGTTTAGCTACATTAGTGACCTGCTGGACATTAATTGTCTTTTTTACCAGTCTCATTTAAACCCTCCTCATTTTGATTCGGCGAACCAACAGATGGAGATGTTGTTCGAGCCAGCATACAACGCATTTTTGAACCTGATGATGATATTGGTTGCATCCGCGTCTACGTTTCGTATCTCGGCAAATCCGGCATCATTGGAGGCAGGAGAGACCGTATACGCTGTTGGTCGGATAGAAAGCCCATGAGGGATGGTCACCGTCACCGAAGAACCATCTCCACTGAAGACTGCTTTGCCTGAATTGCTTTCAATCCATTTAGTCCCGCTCCAGGTAACGTTTTTGCCGATGTTGAGATCGAAAAACGTTGCGCCCGGTAACCGACCGGTATCTATGGACGAAGGTCGGCTGCTTACCCGCGGAGCTGCAGGAGGAATGTAGCTTTTGACTCCCCCGCGATCGATCCAGCCATAATAGGTGTTTTTATCTCGCCAGTCCGGATCTCCGACACCAATTTCTTTGAGCGCCGCCGAGGAAATGGTGTTGTTGATAATCTGGTTTCCTTCTGCGCCGGGTTGTATGACGACGGCGTAGTTGGTCGTCGAGGTGTTAATAATAGCGTTTTCCGATACAATGGCGTTCTTTCCCCACACAATGACTGGCACAGTGCTCTTGACCGTGTTGTGACACGCCGAGGACCCGTCGTAGACGGATATCGCACGTCCGAAGTCCGCCTGAAAAGGATCCAGAACGGTATTTTGAAAACCTTTCGCTCCATCGAGCAGTTCGATGCCGAGCTCTGCCCCTTTAATGGTGTTTCCCGTGACCAGGATGTCCCCGCTTGCGACGATCCCCTTGTGGGCTCCATTAGGATAGACGCGATTAAAAGAAATCGTTGCGCTGTTCACAACGACCGCTCCAGTTTTAAGTTGAATTCCCGGTTGTGGTGCGCCCTTGGCAAATCCCTGGATAATGTTTCGAGAAATGTCTATATCGAGGCCAGGAATCTTCCCCGGGTTGTAAGCTGCTGAATCGGATACAGCAATGCCTGCGGCGTTTCCAATATTCTTCAACCGGTTCTTCGTTATTTTGGCAACAGTAATTGCGGAGAGAATTATGCCGTAGATCGTCCCGTAGATTCGATTATCGTTGATGGTCATGTTATCGTTTGGATACGGTCCGGACTCAGCATTACAGGTGATGCCACCGCCCTGAATGGGAGCCGCAACGTTTCCGCCGGAAATGGTTGCCCACGTAACCGCATCAAGATCCTTGTCGACGGGATCATGAAGGTAATTCTTTGAGACGGTCATGTCCGAGGTTCCCTTGTTTAAGATGCCGTCGCCCAGGTATGTCCAGGCCTCATTGTCCTCGACAATGACATGCCGGCTGATCCGGCAGACGATAGGCTCCTCTCCAAGATGATGGAGTTTGTTTTTATAAACCCGTGCGGTTTTGCAATCCGTAATGGATATCGCATCTGTAAATTTTGATATTTCGTTCCTACTCACATCAATTTGTGAGCTCGCCCCTACATAAAGCCCCGTCTTGTTCGCTCCCCAAACTGATTGAGATGAACGGACGATCTTCAACCCTTTTACCGACAATCCATCAATAAAAGTGAAGCTAAGTCCTTGATCAGCGACCTCAATGGTTGATCCATTGCCTTCAATCTGGATATCCTTAAGACCTGTGAATGTATAAAGGAAGTTTGGGGCGTTGGTCTTGTAATAACAGCGGGGAGGAAAGACCAAGCGATCTCCGGTCTTGACGGTAGCAAACAATGCAAGCAGGGCCGCTGTATCATTTTCGGACCCATCACCTTTCGCACCTTTCCAGTTGGCGTTTAGACCGCGAACGGCAATTTCTGAATCAAGCGCCTTGAAATTATCCGCCCATTCCTGCAGTTGGAATCCATCTTTTATGGCCCAATCATTCATTTTCATATTGGCCGTTCTTTTAGACGCCATTTCGATTAAGCACCTCCTCAACGGGAATAAGGAACGTCCGCTCGATTTGATCGAAGCTGCCCATTCCCTGCATTTGCTCCAAAGTCAATTTGACTTCCTCCATTTCATCGAATGGGAGATATGTGAAATTGAATTCATGCAGCAAGTGGGCTGATAATCTCTGCTCAACAACACCTTCCATCTCTGCAATATTTTCAGGTATTCCACGCTTACTATAAATCGTTGTTTTAAGGCGATATTCGTCTGGATACACATTCACTTTGCTGCGGTAAAAGTTATTGACCATTGCTTTGAATGCAGGCGTGGTCATCGATTCCGGTCGTCGATTCTTTCCGGGGAGCAAGTCCCTCCGAAACTCCTCAATAACGGCGAGTAAACGAATTATTTCGGCCACCTGCAATTTTTGGGCAGCCGAGAATAGAGAGGACTGCTGCAAGAATCCCGGAAGAAAATCTTTTAGAGCCTGCGAGATATCCCTTGAAGTTGCAAAGGCCTCCGCTGTTGCCTGCCCGTCTGCTTGTCCACCCATGATGATGTAACGGGCTGCCACCGCATCAGGCAGCACTGATCGGCCCGTTGAGTTGCCGGATGTGCTCTGAATACGCACGGGCTGCGCCGAAGCTGTTGCCACCCCATAGGAAGTCCCGAAACTCTTGCGGATCAGAACTGCTGCAGCTGAACAATCGGCGTTCCCAAAGATTGATCCCGCCATTGGAAGGATCAGAACAGCAGCCGCAGAGGAACTTGAACTACAAGATGCCGTGCCACTAGACTCTACAATTGCCATCAGCCATCACCTCAATCTTCGTTCACGATTACGGTGCCGGCGGGCAGCTTCAGCTGGTTCGAGGATGTTATAGGCTGCGAGGGAGTAAGCGATCCGTAATAAAGGAGCTTACCCGCCGTGGCCGCATCAAATATCCCGAAGTGAGTCACCGTCCCCCATGCCGCCGTGGCAACTGGGAATAAAAGGTCGGCGGCATTGCTACTGCTGCCGGTAGTTGGTACCGAGAATGTTGCTTGTTGTCGAGCATAAGAGCCGCCGGACACCTCAGTTCCCGTAGCAGCATCTGTAGGGTCCGACGTGAACAGTCCGACGTATAGAGCCGCGGGCGGTGTATACGCGACGCCACGCAGGACGTGGTTCAAAAGTGCATTTTCAAGAAAATCAGTTTTCCCTGGCATGCTGCATCACCTCATATGGTTAAATTAAGTGCCCCCATTACGGGAACTTGATCTTGCTGTAGTTGCAGGTTTCCGGTAGACCCATTGATTGTCAGTGAGCCGTACTCATAGTCAGAAACATTCCCGGCGGATAAAATGGCCTCTCCGATCCGGTTGAGCTTGACGACCGTTTCCGTAAATGCGAGTGCCTTGAGATAAGCTGTGATTGCTCCTTGCACTTGAACCCTTGCCTCGTCCAATGACCCACCTTCTACAAGCACTAGCTTGGCAGATACATCGACCAGTACCTCCGAAACGCCGACAACGGTTGGCACCGATCCTGCCGTGGCCATTGCTTGGATGAGAGCATCAGCTGCAGCGACAGCCGAAGCGCCTGGCGTCCGCTTGTCGACCGAAATCAGCACAACCTTGACTGTGCCCCCGCCGGCCCAACCACGAAAAACCCGAGCATCATAGATGCCGGGCACTGTTTTTGCCGTCTGCTTGTACTGGTCCGGATTTCCGCTCACAGCTGGTTCGTCACGCTTTTCAATTGCTCTGGCCAGTAACGCCTCCTTGCTCTCCAAGTCTGTTCCGCCGTGGGTTTCTTCAAGGTTTGTCACCGTAACCCCGGGAATGGAGCACTTTGAAATGGAGCCGGCAGGCACATTCCCAGATGCCCCGGCCACTTGTGCCAAGACTTTCAGGGACATGGTTCCGGAGACCGGAATTTCAGTAGCCGCACCCAGAATATCAAAGACCGTCCCGCTTTCTGTAGTCGCAAAGGAGCCTGTCGGGATCTTCGTTCCGGATGGACCGTAAAGCTGAACGGCCCCTTCCGACTTCACGGCCGGCTTGCGCGTAACTCCCTGCTCGGCTGCTATCATATCGACTTCCTCTTCCGATGCATCCTCCGAGCTGCCTGCTCTCACCCGCTTGATCCGCTCAATCTCATCATAGGCCTGGGAAACTTCCAGGGCTACAGGGGCCAGAGCATCAAAGGTAAAGGTCCCTTCGCCCTTGGCCACACCGCCCAGCACGTTGCCAAGCATGCGCGAAAGGATGGAATCAAAGTCCGTCGCCATTTATTCTCACCTCACCGTAGACCGTTTCTGCTGTAAAGCTGATCTTTAGCACATCCTCGGAATGGTCAATGTCGAAACCGGAAAACGACAGGATATAAGGAGTGTTCAGCGCTTCTCGAACATACCTTTCCGCCTCTGACTTATCCGGTGCACTTCGTTGACCGAGCAGATTATCCAACTCATGACCATAATTCCAGCTATAGGCCAAATACCGAAACCGTTCAGTCCTCAGGGTCTTGTAAATCCAGATTTCAAGCGCAGGCAATCCTTCCAACCGGATCGGATTCCCGTCAACAAGTATGAAATCGTTCACGGCAAAATCCCATGCGTACTCTACCCAGAGAGGAAGTTCCGCCTGTGCAGCGCTGTCCACCGCAGACGCGGCTGTATCCTCGGTGACTCCATCAATAAAAGGGAACGGACTGTCAGCCATCGGCAGGCACCACCCTCGTCACTGCCCAACGCCCTGCGACAGGCTGCAGCACGACTTGCTCGCTGTTTTGATGCGTCCAGTTTGGCGGGATATAGAGGTCATCCGCCTCAAGTGTGAGATCGGAGGAAAGTACGGTAATCGGGGACGGCCATGTGCTGGTCACGATTCCGAGAGACGCTCCGGTCCGCTCCGCTTCCTGCTTTGCGACCTCACGGATATACGAAGTTATCCAGGCTATATCCCGTACTCCCGGCGCCGCTACTGCTCGTTTTGCTGGATCCACTGTCTACCTCTCCTCCTTCCTGCTCATCCATGAGATTTTGGAAATTGACCGTGAGCGTGATCGATTGCATGCCGTTTTCCCAGACATGCTCGTCGCTGTCCACGTAAAAAAGACCCACCAAGCCGGTGAGTAGGTCCTGAATTCTAACGGCGTTCCCCGTGATCAGATCGACCTGCCCGGATCCGAATACAGTCACATTGGCCGTCCTCTCCGCGCCCTTGAGCATGGCGCGAGCAGGAGCATGCGGGTCCTTTTTTTTCTTCCTGTTGGTAGATCTCCTGGAGCCGGCCATACCGTTTCAAGTTATCGGCTGCCGTCACCTCGCCAACATAGTTGTCATTTTTATCGACGATTTTGACCGCCGTGACGGCATCCTCGATGCTCTCGGAGTAGGTTGCTTCGGTCAGGTTGGTATCCGCGGTGAGTTTGACGGCAGCCACCCTCGTTCCCCTGCGCAAGACGCTGAGCCGGCCGGCGGACATCCGAGCGATGTACTTGTGGCCGGTGCTTTTGGCAACGCCGCTGTAGGCGATCATGATGGCCTCATATGCGCTCCTGTTGATAGCCGTGAAGCGCTGGCTCCCTCCAGCATCCTCCAGGTATCCGACTGGCACGCCGATTTCAGCGCAGACCGTTCGTGCCACCGAAGCCGCCGTGGCCGCTTTGAAAATTCGGTTGACCTTGGACTGCGTCAGATACCTAAGCCCGTCATAGGCTGTGTACTCGATGCTGCTGCCTGAGAGCGACTTCGACATCTTGAAGAGGTACCCTCGGAAAATTTCTTTACTGTCGTCATCGTAGACGAAGATCATCTCCCCGAGCTCCATAGGAACCTTCGGCATGTTTTTGTCATTCGGTGCAAACAGGATAGAGAAAGTCACCGATCGGGCAGCCGTTGACTTGTCTCCGGACCAGGAGAGCCGGAGGAAGAGACCAGAAAGGTCGGTCTTTACCCCAGCTCGAGAAACATGCTTGAGGGAGATCATATCTTCAACACCTGCCCGATCTGCAGCTTTCGATCATCCTTGATTCCATTCTTGTTTCTGATCTCCGGCCAGCGGCTGCCTTCACCGTATACCCTTTTGGCAATGAGGTATCCCGTATCGCCTTTTTTGACGGTGTACGTCTTCGGCGGTGTTTTGGTCGATGTACGTGCCGCACCGGCGCTATGCGCCGCAGACGAGGCAGTTGTCGCCGGAGTTGGCGCGGCCTGCTGGACAGTGACAATTCGGTATTCCCGTAACGACAATGTAAAATAGACGTCCAGCGGTCCCGGGCGATGGCCGTAGCTGAATGATTCAATGACCATCACCTGGTTCAGGCTGAGCCCCCTCGCGGTGATGAGCAGGCGCAGAGGCTTGCCGCTCTCCTTCCAGCGGTTGAGGGTGTTGACGAAAGTGACCGGCGGCGGAAAGTCCTTATAAACGCACAAGCCATCGTCTTGAATGGGGAAATAGCTTTCCAGTGTGATGCTATTCAGCTGCCGCTTGCCCATTACCAATACTTCACCCAGGTTGTGGACACTTACCGTGTTGTGAGCCATCCCGGTTTGCAGGTCATATGACGTTGGCGGCACCGGTAGCCGTAGTGTCTCCGCGCCGTTGTTATAAGACAAAACTACATCAATCGGCATGAACTGCTCCTCCATTCAAACTGACCTGCTCAATGGCTTGTCTAAGCATTTGGGCAAGTCGCTGGAAGTCGGATTCGTCTCTTACCACTGGGTTATGGATGTTGACGGTGATGGATTGACCGCCTCCGCCGCTCTTCCGCTGGTTCGCTTCCTGGGCTGTAAGGACTTGCTCTCCTTGATGCAGCAAGGTCGGATAGTTGTCGTATGGAACTCGAGCTTTCCCCCAGGCGTTGGCCGTTGGCCTGAATCCAAACCATCCAGCAGCCCCATTCGTCAAAGAATCCTTCCAGGAGGAGAACATATCTTTCCATCCTTGAATTCCTGTAGTTATAGTGGATATTCCAAGCCCAATAGGTCCCGAAAACCTTGCCGCAACCGCCCCGCCTACATTGCCGACCAGTCCGATGTTGTCCCAAATCGCTTTTACAAGTCCGTCCATGATTCCTTTACCGATATTCGTTCCCATAACGACGGCAGCGTCAACAATCGGCTTGCTGTTCTTAAGTCCCTCACCGATTACATCGCCGATGCGTGTCGCTACTTTGGTCAGCTCCGCCTTGCCCTCCTTCTCATACCATCCTTCAAACTGAGCCCTGAGCTGCGCGAAACCAAACTTTACTTTCCCCTCGAAGGACATGTTCTGAAATTCCGGATTGTCTATGAACGTCTTTTGCACATAGGCCCAAGCCGATTTGCCTTTTTCCACAACTGCACGAGCCAACGAAGCCATCATTTTACTGCCGGCATCGAACATTTTTGTGGCGCCACCACCACTCAGATAATCGGCCCATCGCTTGAGTTCTGGCTTCAGGTATTCGAGTGTTCGTGTGCCCATATTGGTTACGCCGGAGCTCATTGTGCCTGTAACTGTCGACCATAGGCCATAGGCAGATTGCCCGAGTTTATCGGCGCCGCCGCGGAACATCTGCGTCAGTCCGATTCCCGATCCATTTTTGAGCTTGGACCAATCCCCGCCAGAAGCCTTAATTTGCGCTTGGCTAATTTTAAATCCAAACTCCTTCATCCGCTCCGTCTCGCCCGTCGCTAGGTCAGCAAGGGCTTCGATAGAGTCGCTGAGAGTCTTGCCAGGGGTAAGAGCCGTCATATCCTCAGCAAGCCTCAGAAGGCTCATAGCTGGCTTGGTTTTACCGCCAGCTATGCCGAGCGCCCTTGTGCCGGTGGAAATGACCTCGTCTGTATCGAACGGGGTGATATCGGCATTTTTCCGGAGATCAGCGATGAATCGCTGCGCTTCCTGTCCTGCCCATAATTTCCCCTGCTTGGGGTTATTGACACCAAGGAAGTGCGTCATAGAAATCATCTGCCGCTCCAGCATAGAGGCGCCTTCGAGGCTCTTTTTGATTAACGCGATACCGCCCGCAGCAACAATTCCTCCTCCGATCAGTAACGGCTTGCTGAGCATCCCTACGATGCTCGTCAATCCGCGGAGCCCGGTTGATGCCATATCCACAGCTCTAACCGTTACCTTGAAAGGCGCTTTTGTCATCCACTTGAGAGTGTTGACCGCCGGCTTGATCTGGGCGCTGAAGCGCTGTGCATGAGCAGTTACCACTACCGCAGCGTTACGGATGGCCTTG
>NZ_CBRA020000114.1:0-14601 GCF_000469945.2 Paenibacillus sp. P22
GTCGGCGGCGCCGGCATGGGCTACGGCCATCCTTCCGTGGGCGGAGCGGCTGCGGGCTACGGCCAGCATGGCGTCGGCGGAGTCAATGCCGCCATGTACAGCCACGACGGCATGATGATTCCGGGAGCCGCCTTCATGCAAATGCCTCCGGGCGTGCCGAGCGGTTCCGTCATTACGCCTAACGCCGGAACGATCACGACCGTGCCGGCCCGCGAGGAATCGTATGTCGAGAACATCCTGCGCTTGAACCGCAGCAAGATGGCGACGTTCTATATGACGTATGAGAACAACAAGGAATGGAACGCCAAAATTTTCCGCGGCGTCATCGAGGCGGCAGGCCGCGACCATATCATTATCCGCGATCCCGCCACGAATATGCGTTATCTGCTCCTGACGCTGAATCTCGACTATGTCACCTTTGACGGCCCGATCGCCTACGAGTATCAGTTCCAAGGCCAGACGATCTCCAATCTGACGCCCGAGACGGAACGCTAAGCCAATGGCCGGCGTCCAAGCGACGGCTTGAACGTCCACGCATGGATGCGGGAACGCCCCCCGGCGACCATCCCGCCAATGCCAACCCATGGAGAACGCTCCGAGAGGCGTTCTTCTTGGCATGCCCGCGCTTCCTCCTCCGAGGCTGCCGGCCAAATTTCGACGAACAAATTCGGCTGATCCGTGCCTTCATAGAGAGATACAGGCACGCCGCCTTCTGCCAGCCGTCCGATCAAAGCCAGATAGTCCGCGCGGGCTTCCTCCTCGATGCGGTATTCAACCATCAAAGCATAGGCATTCATTCCGATTCCTCCTTGCAGCATCAAGTTTCTCCATCCTAGCATGACACGGGCCCTCAGCCCAAGCCCGACATAAGAAACCATCGACGAGGGCATAATGGAAAGACCGGAAGCGGGGGCGTCAAGGCCTTCTAGGCCGTCTGGGCCGCTTCCATAGCCATTTGAACTCTTCAGGAGGTGCTTGGACTGGATACAGGAACGCATCTGGTCGCCGGACTGGGACTCGCCGGGCTGTCGACCGTCGATCCGGCCGTCGCAGGAAACGCGAGTCTGTTCGCGGCCGTGATGGCGGGCACGATCATCGGCTCGCAGGCTCCGGATCTGGACGGCTTCCTTCGGCTCAAAAGCAATGCCGTCTACATCCGCAACCATCGCGGCGCCTCTCATTCCCTGCCCGCTGTCCTCATCTGGACGACGCTGATAACGGGAGCGATCGCTTGGGCTTATCAAGGCACGCTGCCTTGGCTGCATCTGGCCGGGTGGGTGCTGCTCGCGGTATCCGCCCATGTTTTCTCCGATTGCTTCAATACCTACGGCACCCAGGCGGCAAGGCCCTTTACGGACAAATGGATTTCGTGGAACATCATCCACATTTTCGATCCGACTATTTTTGCCGGCCATGCAATCGCCTTGCTGCTCTGGGCTTTCGGAATCTTCCAGCCGCAGCTCATCTTTCCGGTTCTGTATGGACTGCTCGTCGCTTATTACATCTGGAGAACGCAGGTCCATCGAAGCGTGGCCCGGAAGCTGCCGACGCTGGACGATTCCCATGCCGAAGGGGATGCCTATATTCTCATCCCGACGATAACGCTGAACAATTGGAATGTCGTCAAGCGGCTGGAAGACGGAAGCTTCATGATCGGCGACTTGCGCAAGGGCGAGCTCAAATGGTCCGGGAGCGCGCGCTGCATGGAGCATCCCGCGATCGACCAGTCGAAGTTCGACGCATCCGTCAAAGCGTTCCTGTATTTCACCTCGTTCGCCTGCTCCGAGGTGCTGGAGCATTCGTACGGCTACGAGGTGCGATGGTTCGACGTGCGCTACCGCCACCGCAAGCAGTACCCGTTCGTAGCGGTCGTTCTGATGGACAAGGATTACGCCACGCTCGGCTCCTATGTCGGATGGCTGAGCGACGAAAGGCTGCAGAAGAGGCTGCGCATGAACACCTACTGAGCCTGCTTCCATTAAAAGAGCATCCCGAAGCGGTTGACCGCAGAAGCCCCTTGCTTCACAATAAGAGGGGCTTTTTTAATTTGTTTCCGCAGGCCTGAACAGCAAAAAAAGAAAGCCCAAGGTTTCCCTTGAGCTTCCTCTTGTTTATCTTCCCGCTATTAGCGGTGTTGTTGGCCCGACAGTTGTTGCTCGGCGATTTGCACGAGTTTCTTCGTGATGTAGCCGCCGAGGGATCCTGCATCGCGGGTTGCTACGTTGCCGTAGTATCCGTCTGCTGGAATTTGTACACCCAGTTCTTGTGCTGCTTCGAATTTCATTTGCTCAAGGGCTTGTTTTGCACCTGGCACGACCAGTCTGTTGCTTCCGCTGTTGTTGCTTGCCATTGTAATTGCTCCTTTCGAAGTTCGCACTTTGATGTGTGTTGCAAGCTTGCAAGCTTATTATGTTCCGTTTCGAAAGTTCTATTCTACGGCTCTTCAAATTTTCTTCCTCATCCTAATCTGAATCGGGAGGCATACCGCCATGTCCAAGCCCCTTGCCTTGATTTACTCTCTGCTGTCCTGCGTTCTCATGGTAGCGACCGCAATCTCCATCAGCTTCAGCGCCTGGCTGGCCATTACGCTCGCCGTCGCCACGACGGTGTTCATCGGCCTCGGCTTCATGCTCAAGTCGCGTCTCAAACGTTCTTGAAAGGCCGGCTATAAAAAAGGGGTGCCTCCCGGACAAGCTCCGAGAACGGCACCCTTTTGGCATTTCCTTTGACTTTCAGCTTACGGCTTCAGGAAGCCCATTCTTTCCTTGACGCCCGCAACGATCGCGTCGGCTTCGGCCGATGCTCTCTCGGCGCCGCGGCGCAGCACTTCCTCGAGCTGGCCGGAGCTGCGGATATCGCGGTAACGCTCCTGCAGCGGCTCCAGGACGGCGATGATCTGCTCGGCCAAGTCTTTCTTGAACGGACCGTAGCCCTGTCCTTCGAACTTCGCCTCTACTTCTTGCAGAGACAGCCCCGACATCTGCGAGTAGATGCCCATCAGATTGCTGACCTCCGGCTTGGAGGAAAGGTCGTACTGGACTTCCCTGCCCGAATCCGTCGTGGCGCGGCTGATTTTTTTGCGGATGACGTCGGGCGGATCCAGCAGCGCGATGAAGCTGCCCGGATTCGGATTGCTTTTGCTCATTTTTTTGGAGGCGTCGTCGAGCGACATGATGCGTGCGCCTACCTTCGGGATATAGGGCTCCGGCACGGTAAAGAAATCGCCGAAGCGGCTGTTGAAGCGCTGCGCCAGATCGCGGGTCAGCTCCAGATGCTGCTTCTGGTCGTCTCCGACCGGGACGAGGTCGGCGTTGTAGACCAGGATGTCCGCCGCCATCAGGGACGGATAGACGAACAAGCCTGCGCCCACGGAATCCTTCCCGGCAGCCTTGTCCTTGAACTGCGTCATCCGCTCCAGCTCTCCCATCGAGGTCAGCGTCGTCAAAATCCAGCCCAGCTCGGCGTGAGCGCGCACATGCGACTGCATGTAGATGGACGCGCGTTCCGGATCGATGCCTGCGGCGAGGTAGATCGCGGCGATCGACTTGGACTGCTCGCGCAGCGCTTCGGGATCCTGAGGTACGGTAATGGCGTGGAGATCCACGACCATGAAGTAGCATTCATGCGTTTCTTGAAGCTTGACGAAATTCTGCAAAGCTCCGATATAATTGCCGAGCGTCAGCTGACCGCTGGGCTGTATGCCCGAGAGGACTTTCTTCATTAGAACCAAGCCTTCCTATTGTGGAATGGAAAAAACAAAAAGGCCTCTCCTCCGCAAGGGACGAGAGACCGTGGTGCCACCCTAATTCGCTGAAACATCCAGCCTTGGATCCGATAACGGGGATTAGCCCGGGGAGACTGGCTCCCGGCTCCAGAGTCCATTCGGCGCCTTCCGATTCCGCCGGCTTCTCAGCTTCCGCCGGCTCTCTTGGGAAATCTTCGCTTACAGCGCCTACTTGTTTCTGTTCACAGCCATTTGCTTACCCCGATTATAGCCTCCTTCCCCCAAAAGTCAAGAGCGTCCGTTCTGCTCCTCGGCAGCCGCGCATACATTGGTACAGGCCTCATCGGCCCTATGCCGGACCGTAGAAAGAAGGCCTCGCATGTCACCTCAGCGCCTTGTTCCGCTCCTGACCGCAGCCGCCTCCATCGGAGCCGCCGCTGCCGCCTTTGCCATCATCCATAGAGATGCGGGAATATCGGGAGCCGATATCCAGCCGTTCAAAACGGTATTTATCGGCATCATTCTCGAGGCTCTTCCCTTCGTCCTGCTGGGAGTCCTCTTCTCCGCCATCCTGCAGGTGTTCGTGCCGGACGAGCTGATTCGCCGCCTGATGCCTTCGCGCCCCCTTCCGGCCATTCTGATCGCCGGGCTGGCCGGCATTCTGTTTCCGCTATGCGAATGCGGCATGATTCCCGTCGTCCGCCGCCTCATCCGCAAAGGCATGCCTGCAAGCGCAGGAATCGCGTACATCCTGGCCGGCCCGGTCGTGAATCCGGTCGTATTCTACTCCACCTACAGCGCCTTCGGGAATGCGCCGGCAATGGCCTTCGCCCGGACCGGGCTCGCTTTTGCCGTGGCCGTGCTGACAGGCGTCATCGTCTGGAAATCCATGCGCGGCAATCCGCTCAAAGCCGATCTCGCCTCCATGTACGGCTCTGCGCCGACGCGGCGTGACGAGCTCCCCGCATCCGCGGGCAGCAGGCTGATCAGCACGATGGCCCATGCCTCGGACGAATTTTTCGATATGGGCAAATACCTCATCTTCGGCGCCGCGCTTGCCGCCCTGTTCCAGACCGCGGTCAGCCGCTCCATGCTCGAAGATCTCGGGGGCAGCCAGCTGTATTCGCATTTGTTCCTGATGGGGCTTGCTTTCCTGCTGTCGCTCTGCTCGACATCCGACGCCTTCGTCGCCGCTTCCTTCGGCGGCAGCTTCGAGCATGGCGCGCTGCTGGCCTTCCTCGTTTTCGGACCGATGGTCGATCTCAAAAGCCTGATGATGCTGCTGGCCTCGTTCCGCGCCCGCTTCGTCCTTACGGCGGCAGCTTCCGCAGCCCTGCTGGTCCTGGCCGGCTCCTGGATCGTCGAAGCGCTGTTCTTGTCCTAAGTCCTGATAAAATCCCATTGCGAGAGGAGGCTGATCCGCTTGCAGCCGGAATACCGTACCAAAGTCCTCCACCAGCTCGCGCGCGCCTTCATCATGGGTTTGTTCGCACTCTATATGACGGGCCTGGCCAAGACAGACTCGCTGCATCAGTTCGTCGCATCCGGCGCATTCGCAGGAATCAAGCTGTCGGCAATTGCGCTGTATGCCATGGCCTTATGCCAGCTGTACGCCGCCATCGCCTTGCTTCAGGGCAACGATATCCAGGCCGACTGCGATTGCGGCGCTCATTCGCCGGGAAAGACGGGCCCGCTTCAATGGGCCATGTACGCCCTTTTCCTCCTTCCCCTTCTGCTCGGCATGCTGCCCGATCAAGGCAGTCCGGCAGACTGGCAGCAGGAGAAGGGAATTCACGATCACGGCGGCGGCCAGCCTCTTTCCTCCCCATCCGCTCCTGTTTCCGGAGAAAAATCGGCCCTGCCGCCGTCGCCGCATTCCCGTTCTTAATTGAAATCTCCTTCGTTATGGAGAGAAATGGCGCATGCGAATTTTCCGATGCATATATTTGGAAACAATGTGAGCATACTACCTCCAGACCACTTAGGAGGTGAATTCCATGGCAGGATCCCGCACCAACCGCCTCGTCGTTCCAGGCTGCCAAGCAGCGCTTGAGCAAATGAAATTCGAAGCTGCGCAAGCACTCGGCATCCAAATCCCGCAAGACGGCTACTACGGCAATATGGCTACCCGCGATGCCGGTTCTCTCGGCGGCTACATAACGAAGCGCCTCGTTGAAATCGCCGAGCAGCAGCTCTCCGGCAGCGCCGGACGCACGCGCTAATAACCGTACGGGCTCGAAGGCGCCGCATGCCGGCGCAAACTCCATCAGAAAAGAACAGCCTTTGTCCGATGAGGACAAAGGCTGTTCTTTTGGGGGCGTTGCGATGTAGAGAAACGAAGAGATCATGTGGATGGCGAAATCATCCGTTCGGCTACTCTTCGGCCGCTTCCTTGCGCTCGTACAGCTTCGGATGCTTGGGCTCGAACCGGAACGGGGAACTCGCCAAATTATAGTTCGATTCGCAAAGCATGCTCGCGGACCAGCTGGAAGCCGTTCCTTGACGGACCGAGAAGTCGTACAAAATCTCTCCGTGGGTCCATTCCTTCTTGTGCTTGAGGGCTTCGACCGCCATATGCCGGAATTCCTGCACCTGGGCTGCCGTCAGCCCTTTCGGCGAGAACGAGGCCGAATTATTTTTTAGCTCGATGGGGTTATGCCGGATGCCGTATTTGCCGACAGTATTATTACGGATATGGATAAGCACGGTGCCTGCGGAAGCATGCGTAAGCTCCGTCTCCAGCTGGCGGAATACATAGTCGACTTGTCTGGCCAGCGGCGCAGAACCATATGAATTCATTAATGTCACCTCCCTGCCTTGAATTCCGTTCCCCTGTTGTCGGGGCATCTTGGTCAAAACGCTTCTAGGAGGTCTGTAGCGACATTATAGGACATCCATTACCAGCCATCAACTAAATTTTTACAAAATATGATAAAATTCTACGATTATCCGGGTCTGTATTCCCTGTTTTTCAATAGAAATTCGACAATTATAGACCTTTGCCTCTGTACAATGTTATAATATGGATAATTCAAAAGACCTATTTCCCCTTGTTTTTCCCTTTCCATCTTACATACATAGCCTTCATTTTTCCTATCGATAAGGAGCGATTTTCATGGAATGGTACAATTCTCTTTCCGTCAAAAGCAGAATCCGGTACGCCCTGTACGGCATGGTCGTTGCATTCAGTCTTGTAAGCCTTGTTTTCGAGCTGGTTGCGGGTTCCGCCTTGTGGCCGGCCCTCGTCACGATCGCCGTCTGCGCTGCGGCCGCATATCCGCTCTCCCAGATCATCGAGCGCTCGCTTATGGGCTCCATCGAGGAGATGACCGCCGTCGCCTACCGCATCGCGAAGGGAGATTTCACGCAGAAGGTCGACGCCTCCAGCTCCTCGCTCGGCGAGCTCGGCCATTCCTTCAACAGCATGATCGAAAAGCTCCGGGACATTCTTGTCGACACCTCCAAGATCAGCCGTACGGTTGGCGAGACGAGCACCGGCATCTTCGAGAAAAACCGCCAGGTCAAAAACGTCATGGAGCAAGTGGCCTCGTCAGCGGGAGAGCTTGCGACCGGAGCCAACGAGATCTCCGGCGAGGTCGGGGACATGACGGATTCCATCCGCGATATTGAAACGAAGGTTTCCGCTTATGCGGAATCCAGCCGCCTGATGAATGAGCGCTCGGAAGCAGCGATGCGCCTGGTCGAGAAGGGACGCCACTCCGTCGAGACCCAGGCGGAAGGAACCCGCCGGACAGAAGAAGCGGCGACCCAGGTATCGGCGGCCATCAGCAAGCTCTCCGAAGCAGCCGTAGGCATCTCCTCCATTACGAGGACGATATCGGATCTGGCGGAGCAGACCAACCTGCTGTCCCTCAATGCTTCTATTGAAGCGGCGCGCGCAGGGGAGCACGGACTCGGCTTCGCGGTCGTCGCCCAAGAAGTCCGCAAGCTGGCCGAGGAATCGACCGCTTCGACCAAGGAGGTTTTCCATCTGGTCAAAGGGATTGAGCAGGGCGTAAAGGAAGCGGCGTCGAACATGAAGATCAACGAGCAGGCCGTCCAGCTTCAATCCGAGATGATCAAGGAGACCGAACAGATCTTCAGCGAGATCGTCTCCAGCGTGCAGTTCATTTCCGAACAGATCCACACCTTCTCCAAAGAAAGCGAAAGCATGCAGGAAAGCGCTCGCCTGATCTCCTCGGCCATCCAGAACATATCCGCCATTACGCAGCAATCCGCGGCTGGAACACAGCAAGTATCCGCCGCTATGAACGAGCAGATCGAAGCCATCCAGACCGTCGTCGAGGAAACCGGGCGGATGCAGCAGATGGCGTCCCAGCTTCAGCGGACGATTCAAGTGTTCAAAGTTTAGCAGCCTCAAGCCTCCGGGAAATCCGGGGGCTTTTTTTGTCCCTCCGCCCTGTCCGCAGGAATGATTCAACCTTCCTCAGGGAATCATGTACCGGCAGGAATCCCAATGCTTGAGCGGGCTTGCCGCCCATTCCGTCCGGAAGGAGAGATGATGCTTGAAGCGCAGTAAAAGCCGCTTGGACGCGTTCCGCAAGATGCTGATTGCACGGCCCGCGGCAGCATGCCTCGTCATGGCGGCCGTCCTGCTGATGCAGGCGCCGAATTCGGCCGATGGCAGCATGTCCTCCTCGGCCGTGACCAAGGCCGTCGCGGCATGGACAGCAGGCGCTGAATCCAGCCTCTCCCATCCTGATTCTTCGTCCAAGAAACGGAAGCAGCGGCGCGCAACCGTATCGTGGGCGGCTCTGTCGAGCCGATATCCAGGAGCCTTCGCCACTAGAGGACCGGCTTCTCCGAAGCGTGCCGCGCTTACTTTCGACGACGTGCCCGACAACTACTACACGCCTCGTGTGCTTGACATTCTGGCAAGAGAGCATGTCAGAGCGACCTTTTTCCTGGTCGGACAGCGCGCCGCCGCCCATCCGGATATGGTGCAGCGGATCCGGATGGAAGGCCATGCGGTCGGAAGCCATTCCTACAATCACACTTCCTATGCCCGTCTCTCCCTGGAGGAATTCATTTCGCAGATCCGCCGTACGGATAAAATCCTGCTTCCCCAGCTCGGCTTCACTCCCCGCTTCATGCGTCCGCCTTACGGGGAGATCAAGCCGGAGCAGCTCGGCTGGGCGCAGGGACACGGATATTTCGTCGTGAACTGGAACGTGGACACGGAGGATTGGAAAGGGCTCGGCGCCGAAGCCATTATCCGCAATGTAAAGCGCACACTCGTCCCCGGAAGCATCATTCTGCAGCATGCCGGAGGCGGAACCGGAGAGGATTTGAGCGGAACGCTGGATGCGCTGCCCCGAATAATCGCCATGCTGCGCCAGAAGGGATACGAATTGGTTACGGTGCCCGAGCTCCTCGGTGAATCGGAGGCCGTAGAGGAATTCAAGCTGTACGATTAAAGGCTGAGAGCTTCGGCATAAAAAAACCGGCCCCATGAAAGGAACCGGTTGAACTGCTGCTATTTCAGTACATGAACCTTGACATATTGGAAGCCGAAGTTCTGGGCTTGAGCCGTCGTCCCCGGCACGAAGATGTCGATGCGCTGGCCGTTGATGGCGCCGCCGGTATCCGAAGCCGTCGCAATCATGCCTCCTGCTGGAAGGCCTTCGTAATCGTAGCCGGTAATGTACAGCTTCGTTCCGAGCGGAATCTGCTTCGGATCAACGGCGACCGTTCCGACCTTGAGCGGGTTGCCGAAGTAGTCGACTGCTCCCCACTTGCCGTTCTCCGATGCGGCGGACGTATAAGCCGTCGCTTTGATGTTCAGCGTTTTCGCCACCTGATAGGAGGCTCCGTTGGGTGCGATCACTTGCTTGGCTCCGTCTTCCTTGGAGAGCAGCTGGATGCCTCCGGCAGCCGCATTGGCCTTCATCGCGGCTCCGGCAGCCGCATTGGCCGCATCGGTGGCAGGTATCGAGAGCGTAAGTCCGGCATAGATGTTCGTGGCCTCGACGTCTTGGTTGAACGACATCAGCTTGTTCAGCGAAACGCCGAATTGCTTCGACAGGCTCCAGAACGTATCGCCGTCCTTGGCGATATAATCCGTGGCGGCAAATGCTGGCGAGGCGCTGGTCCAGATCACGGCTCCTGCCAGCAAAGCGGCAGCTGTCCTTCCGATCGGGCGCAGCAGGGATGTCATCCGTTTTTTCATCGTCATCGTCATTGTCATTATGTCCTCCAGTTCGGCGGTCCCTATGCAGCTTGGAACCGTTATGTGAGTCCGCGGCAACTCGTTGGGACTCAGAATAACACAGCCTTTAACGCCGTGGACCGTCCAAAAACTGACAGGAAGCAATTATGAAAGGCTCTCATTTTTCCCTGAGGCAGCGGAATCCCATGCGGCAGAAGGGGATGGGCGCAGAGGCGCCGGCCGCCCTCCCGGCGGAATGAAAAAATTCTAATGGAGCCTGCGAAGGGCGAAAAGGGCCTTTTCCGGATGGCGTCGACGACTCGCGGCCCGGCCGTGCTTCTTTTCAGGAAACCTATTCCGCCAAGCACAAAAAGGCCCCCCCGTCAGAACGGGGAGCCTTCTAGATGGCTGATAATCAGCCTTTGAATTCCTGAACCCAGACGCCGTTGTAATACGCCACGCCGATCTTGGTGTAGTTCGACTTCAGGATGTTCGCCTTATGGCCTTCGCTGTTCATCCATGCGGTCATGACCTCTTGAGGCGTGCGCTGTCCTTTGGCGATGTTCTCTCCCGCATAGTTGTACGTGACTCCGTAAGCCTTCATCATATCGAACGGAGAGCCGTACGTAGGCGACGTGTGGGAGAAGTAGTTGTTCACGTACATGTCCTTGGCTTTGTCGAGCGCGACCTTCGTCAGCTGCGTGTCGCTCGTAAGAGCTCCAAGACCGACCTTGGCGCGCTCCTGGTTCACGATGTTGATGACCTGCTGCGCATAAGAGGACGTATCGCTCGCTCCCTGCTGGCCGGATCCCGGGTTCGTTGCAGGAGCCGGTGTTGGAGTAGGCTTCACGGTAGGAGCCGGCGTCTTGACCGGTGCCGGAGTCGCCGTTGGCGCAGGTGTTTTGACCGGTGCCGGAGTCGCCGTCGGCGCAGGTGTCTTGGCCGGTGCCGTTGGCGCCGGGGTTGCCGTCGGAACCGGCTTCTTCACGATGAAGCCGCCTTGCTCCAGTTTATTCAAAAGATCCTGGAAATCTACCCCGTACGAGCTGAGCATTTGCTGAAGGGTATAAGATTGATATGCGGGCTTGGTTGCCGCCGCCTGGGCTGTGCCCGCATAACCGGCCGTACCGGAAAGGGCGACGCCTGCTGCTACTGTTATCGCTAGAAAAGTGCGTTTGTTCACGTAAATTCTCCTCCTGATTTTCTCCGCGTCGGCGAAGATTCTAGTTGGTGTCGTCCCGAGCTTGCCGGACAACCCTATCCTAGCACGCCCCACTTCAGGTTTGGCTAGTAAGATTCTGGGAACCGGCACTCCGCGCATCCTTTCCGGCAGTCGTTCTCATGCGGCCGGATCGAGCCGTCGCGCGGCTTTCCGGCCTTTCCGACAGCGCTCGATGAGAGCCGGATGAGAAATTTCTAACCGACGGAAGCCGCGCTGCCGAGGGCATGAAAAAAAGCCGTCCGGCGAATAGCCGGGCGGCTGCAGCGTATGGGTGGATCAGAGATAATCGGGGAGCGTGTCCGCTTTTTTGAGATTGCATTCGGAGCAGGCGCACACGCAGTTGGCCGGGGTGCTGAGGCCGCCCTTCGACTTCGGAAAAACATGGTCGATCGTATCGCCGAAACGACCGCAGTAATGGCAGACATAATTGTCCCTCTGGAGAATGAGCAGCCTGAAATCGCTCTTCGTATAGAGCTTGTGGATCAGCCTCGGATGGAGAATGCCGGCCGCTCCCTCCTGCACCATGCGCACGGCGATATCGCGGTCGATCTCCGTATGCCAGCGCTTGCCGCTTTCGCGCCGGCCCCGAAGCTGGATCATGCCGGTGCCCCGGTCGTTCAGCAGCGAAGGATCGTACGTGAACGAGCCCTTGAACGGCTTGATGGCTTTGAACGGCAGACGTGTTCCGGGAGTATGGGAATGTGCCGTCACCGCCGCCTTGCGGGTTTTGCGCCGCCGGCGCCGCTTGCGCTTGCGCTTGGCCAGCCCGCCTGCCTGCTCCGCCGCCGCGGAAGACGTCTCCGACGGGGCATGAATCTCCACGGAGGGAGCCATCACGATCGAGGGAGACAGCACCGGCTGGGACGGCAGGATGAGCGAAGCGGGAGGCGCCTGCATGGCGCTGCCGCTCTCGTCGGTTCCGCGCTTGCGCCGGCGCTGGCAAGCGCGGCAAGTGCCCCGTCTGCCGTTTCGGCCGGTACGCTTGGGAAAGGCCCCCTCGGGTTTATCGCGGCCGCACGCGGCGCATTGTTTGGTGTCCATGAATGAATACGCTCCGTTCGTACAACTATCTAACCAAAGCATACCATAAACGGCCACTTGCGTTAAATATGCCGGCGGAAGCCTGCTTTTAATTTCGATATTCTGGCTCGCTCCGGCTCCATTCGCCCTCCATAATAGGACTTTCAACCTACTGACTCTTCCATTCCTTCCAATCGCTTTCCTTGAAGCCAAGCCCCAATTCTCCTCATTCATTCCGAATACGGCCGTGATTACGGATATTGTCTAGGATAAATTGAAAAAACAAAGAACCGATAACGATATTCCGTATCTTATAATCGCTTTATGAACAGTGAATATAGTCTTACTGTAGTGATTCCAACGACCTATTTTTCTAGGTGCATGTTGCCGCATGCCGTGCTATAATGAGGTTAGTAGATTACATAGAATTGTCCTGCACTTATAATCGCCTGCGACGACTTGCAGCCTCGGCAGCTAGACAGGGTCATATTGTCCTTAAGGGGGATGGTGAGAAATGTTCGCGAAACGACTGAAGCAGCTGCGCAAGAAGAGAAAGCTGACCATGCAGGAAGTAGCCGATTACGTCGGCGTAGCCAAGAGCACTTATGCGGGCTATGAATCCGGCTATCGCCAGCCTACGCTTGAATCCATCCACACCATCGCCCGGCGGCTGCAGACGACATCCGACTACCTGCTTGGACTGACCGATCTCTCGGAGCCTGCAGAACCGACCAGCAACGCCCGTGAATGGCTCAATCTCCAGCAGCTTCACTGGGACGGCATTCCTCTCGAGACCGAGGACGTCGATCTGATCCGACTGCTCATTGAACGAGTCGTAAGGGAACGCAGCTTGCGCAAAGACGAAACCGGCAACGGCTGATTGCAGCCTGCCGGTTTTTTTTGCTGAATAAGACGATCGGCGCCGGCAGTCCGGAAGAGGTGCTCTCTTCGCCGATCAGCCGCCCGCCTGCTTCAGCCCTTTCAGCCGCTCCGTCAAGCTGGCCCGCGTTAGCTTGCTGGACGCTTCATAGCTTTCTTCCCACTGCTGCCGCTTCCCGGACGGAACGGAAGCCTGCTCCGCCTCCTGGATCAGCCCTTTGAAGCGGCTGCCGCAGGAGGATTGCGCCTCGTTCATCTTTTCGTTCAGCTCGGCGGCGGCCTTGGCGGCTCCCTCCTGGTCGAGCTCTCCTCTGCGGATCGCGTCCGACTTCGCTCCAGCGAGCTCCAGCACGCTTCCCGCCTCGCTTACGCACTGCTTCTGTAAGGCAGCCAGCTTATTCTCATAGGCGCGGACTTCTTCATCGGCAGCCGCCGCTGCCTCTCCCTGACCATCGGACGTCTCGCTGGCCGGCGGCGATGCGGCCGGAAGAGGCTGCTTCTCTCCCGCGGCCGAAGCTCCCGGCCGAGACGGCTCCGCCATCGGCGAGGGAGACATTTCCGGCGCAGGCGAAGCCGTGCCGCTTCCGGCTTTTCCGCTGACGCTGCCGGCGGCTGCGGATGCCGGATCCTTTTCCCCAGGGAGAGGAGCCTGCCCGCTGGGGAGGCCTGCCCCCGCCGGAGCGAGGCGGTCCGGTTCGCGGTCCATCGGGAAAGCTTCCGACGGGCTGTCCTTGCTCGCTTCCGGCCGAGGAGCGACTGCCGTCTCTCCTGCGCCGGCGCCCAGACTACGATGATGCATATATCCCGTTACGGCCGGCACCAGCGCCGCAGCCATGACGGCTGCCAAGGCCAGCTTGCCAAGGCTCCAGCTTCGAGGCTTCCTGCTTCGGCGCCGGCGCTTCTTCCTTTTCTTCTGCATTTCCATGCCTTCCACTCCTTCCATGCCGGAGCTGCGGCGATCAAGGCTTCTGCATCATGTTGTCGAGCATTTTCACCCCGATCGCCTTCTGCTCCTCGTACATACTCCGGTAAGTCGCGAGAATCGCTGTGGAATACCCGCCTGCTTCCAGCTTGGTTTTGGTGTCCGTCATAATGGATTCGAAGCTGCGGTCGCATTCGGCCAGCGCGGCTTCTCCCTCCGCGCGAATCTTGCTTTTCGCCTCCGCGCTGCCGGACTGCATGTACCGGAACGCGGCATCCATCAGCTTGTTCTGGCATTGCACCAGCAGGCTGTTGAGCTTGTCCTCCGCCGCATTCTGGATATCCTTCTGCGGCACGGAGGGCTGCGGCGCAGGTGTCGGCGCAGGAGTCGGCGCAGGAGGCACGGTCACCGGCGGATTGCCGGAACCCGGCGGCATCGTTGGAGATGGCGCCGGCACAGAAGGACCGGGATCGGGAACAGACGGCACTCCCGGCATTCCCGGTGCTCCGGTTCCCGGAACTGCCGGAGCCGGCACGCCTCCCGGCGAGCTGCCGGAGGCCGGAGGAGACTCCGGACTCCCCGCAGCCGAAGGAATTGGACAGGCCGGCATGGAGCTCCGCCTGCGCGCGTGAAGAGGCACATAGTCGAGATCGCATTGGGGATCG
>NZ_CBRA020000115.1:0-10826 GCF_000469945.2 Paenibacillus sp. P22
CCGTCGACTCCGCTCTGCCCATGGCGGCGCATTTCCGCCAGTACGAGCTCGATCCGGGCTACAAGCTGTCCGTCTGCTCCGGCGTTCCGGACTTTGCCGGCCATGCGGAAGTCGTTTCGTTTGCGGAGCTGGAGGAGCGGCTGGGACGGTAAGCCGGATGGCTGCGCCTCAAAAAGAAGGGAAGCCCCTGCGAAGGGGCTTCCCTTTTTGCTCTCGCAACAAAACTCCCCGAAAAAAATTCCACGGGTTTTGATCATCGCAACAAAATTCCCTACGGAGAAAGTCCACGGGATTAATCATTGCGCAAAAAAAATCCCCGTGGAAGAAAGTCCACGGGATTAATCATCGCGCAAAAAATCCCCGTGGAAGAAAGTCCACGGGGATGATGCTCGAAACCATCAATTCGTGCCGGGCTCCGGCTTCGAGCCGCTCTCGGCTGCGACCACGGCATCCTGCGCCTGGTTCGTCGTCCGCAGCGGAAGCTCCTTCAGGAAGAACACCAGCACCAGCGAGATGCAGAGCACGCCTGTGCCGGTCGCGAACACGAGCGACAGCGTGTCGCCGAGCGCGTCGCGGATACGGTCGATCATCTGGACGAAGATGACCCGCGCCTCTTCCGGAAGGCTCTTCTCGGTCGCTTCGATCAGCGGCCTGTTCATGAGCGTCTGCGGATTCGCGAACTCGACCATCTTCTTGGCGACCTCCGGATCCAGCTTGCTGAGATCCGGCGCATCCGCGGATGTCAGCGCCTGCTTCAGATGACGGGCGAGGTTGTTGGACATGACCGTTCCCATGACGGCGATGCCGATCGTGCCGCCCAGGTTCCGGAACAGCTGCGAGGAGGCTGTAGCGACGCCAAGCTCCTTGTGGGATACGGCGTTCTGCGTCGCCAGCGAGAATACCGGCATGCCCATCCCGAGGCCGATGCCGAAGATGCACATGCTGAGCACGGCCATCCAGACGCTGTTCATGATGATCATGATGCCCATGCCGAGAATCATGATCGGCACGCCGATCAGCGCGTAGCGCTTGTACTTGCCGCTCTTGGAGATGCGCTGGCCGATCAGGGCGCTGGTGACGACCATGAAGATCGACATCGGCATCGTGACGTAGCCGGCGTAGGTGGCGGAGATGCCGAGCACGCCCTGAACGAAGAAGCTGAGATAGATCATCGCGCCCATGAGGCCGAAGTTCATGAAGAAGCCGATGATGTTGGACACGGTGACCACGCCGTTTTTGAACAGATGCAGCGGCAGGATCGGGTTTTTGGCGTACCGTTCAATGAAGACGAAGACAACCCCCGACAGGATGGCTCCTCCGATCAGGCTGAGAATCTCGACCGAGCCCCAATCGTACTTCGTGCCTGCCCAGGAGAAGGCGAGCAGCAGCGGCACGATGGTCGTCGTCATGAACAGCGAGCGAGATAATCGACTTTCTCCCCCGGCTTGCGCTCCACTTTCGGGAACAGCATCAGAATCATGACAAAGGCCACGATGCCGAGCGGCAGGAAGATCCAGAACAGCCAGTGCCAATCCATATGGTCGACGAGATAGCCGCCAAGTGTCGGGCCGATGACGCTGGAGAAGCCGAATACGGCTGTCATCAGACCCATCCATTTGCTCCGCTCCCGCGGAGGGAACAGGTCGCCGACCGCCATGAAGGCGGTGGACTGGATGATGCCGGCGCCGATGCCCTGGATACCGCGGTAAATGATGAACTGGAACACATCGGTCGAGGTGCCCGTCAGGAACGCCCCGATGATGAACAATAAGATACCGATCAGAATGAACGGCTTGCGGCCGAACATGTCGGACAGCTTGCCGACGAGAATCGTGGCGATGGTGGACGTCAGCAGATAAATGTTGATCGTCCAGGTGTAGTATTCCATTCCGTTCAGGATGGAGATGATCCTCGGCATCGCTGTACTGGTGATGGTCTGGTTGATGGCAGCGAAGAACATGGCCGCCATGACGGCGATCATGATGGATAGTTTCCGCTTGTGGGATAAATGTTCCATGATGTCTCTCTCTTCTCCCTTTTACCTGTAGGTTAGGATTCCGATGTCAGCTTCTCCATCAGTTCCGTAATCGTGACGACCTCTTCCGGCGTCAGCCGCGTGAGATACCGGCCAAGCAGCTCTTCTCTCACCCGGTGTCCTTCCTCGAGAGCCTCCTCTCCCCTTGGCGTAATCTCGACCAGTACCGATCTGCGATCGACCGTGTCATGGTGCCGAAGCACATAACCGCCGTTCTCGAGACGATCGATCATGACTGTGACCGCGCTCGGCTTGACCTCCATCTTCTCCGCGATCGCCGCCAGCTTGCAAGGTCCGTTGAGCTGAACCTGCTTGAGCATAAACATCTGGGGCAGAGTCAGCGGGCTGTCCCTGAATGCATCGGCCAGCGCGTTCTGGAGCTTGTGCATGAAGGTCTGTACTGCTTCCTGGAAACGTTTGACCTCTGTCTCCATGATGGCCTCCCCTTAATTAAACAATAATATATTTATACAGTTTAACAATTATAATGTCAAATGAATTTGGATGCCACCTGGACATATCATTCCCAGCGCAGAAAAAAATAAAAAGCCTTTCCCTGGAAAAGGAAAGGCGGGCTTTGGGCTTTGAGCTTTGGGCTTCTCAGCCAGGGCTTATGGGCTTTGGGCTTATAAGCCTCAGGCTTTGGGCCTATTAGCTTTGGGCTTGGCCCCTTCCTGCGCTCACGGCAGCCGCTTAGTTCTGGAGCCGGCTCCGCGCGGACCTCCGCCAGACCGCCCACTTGATTCCGGCGAACAGCGCCGTAATTCCCGCGAGCACCGCGGCGGCCGCCGCGATCCACATAACCGTATTGCGCCAGCGACGACGAAGCGGCTGTCGCGATACTGAAAATCATCCGGCACGAAATACACTTCCCTCAGCCGGAGCCATGCGGGATAAACGAAGCACGCCGCTCCCGCGCCCACAGCGATTGCAGCTCCTTGCCAAAGGGCTCTCTTCCAAGAAAACACCGGCATGAACAACGGATCCATTCAGGCATATGCCCGTGTAATAGTGATGGAACAACTACTTTATGACCCGGCCGGTAGGGACGAAATCCGACGTTCCTTCCGAGATTGTCTACAGGATACTTTAGCAGATTAAGGAAAAATGCAAAAGAGCTTTATGGACGGGACGCCGGCTGAACGACAAGCAAATGGCTTCGCCCTTTCCGGCTTACGCACAGCGGAGCGTGCACGCCGGAGCAACCCCTGAACTCGATATATGTACGCAAAGAGAAGACCGGAGGCTCATGCCCCCGGTCTTCTTCATCCCTAGGCGGAATGCTTCAGTCGTAATCCTTGTGGACCCATTCATCCTCCGGCAGCTCGAAGCCGGGCTCGGAATATCGCTGCTCGAGGAAAGGATCCGCCGTGTTGTGGAAGCCGTTGCGCTCCCAGAAGCCGGGCCTGTCCTCGGTCATGAATTCGAAGCCGCGCAGCCATTTGGCGCTCTTCCAGAAGTACAGGTGAGGCACGACGAGGCGCAGCGGCCCGCCGTGCTTGGCCGTAAGCGGCTCTCCTGCGAACTTGAAGGCAAGCAGGATATCGTCGCCCATGAGATCGGCCAGCGGCAGGTTGGTCTCATAATCATGATCGCCGTAGACCATGACGTGGCGGGCGTCCGGTGAAGGCTCGATGCCGGCGAGGCTCAGAAAATCCCGGAACAGAATGCCTTCCCACTCGGTGTCCATCTTGGACCAGCGGGTCACGCAGTGGATATCCCGCGTCATGCTGACCCGGGGCAGCGCCTCAAGCTCCGCGAAGCTGAAGGTTCTCTCTCCGCCGTCTACCGCTCCGGTCACCCGCAGATCCCACTTGTCCATCTCATAGACGGGAATCTCTCCCTCATGGAGAATCGGGAACCGGTCGGTCACCGTCTGCCCCGGCGGCACGCGGTCGCCGTACCGGGCGTCGGGCTTGATCTTGTTCATGATCGCCGCTGCGTTGCGCTTCAGCCGCTCGGCCTTGTCGCTCTCATACGATGAGCTCATCCGTCAGACACCCATCCGCCTGCGCTGATTGTTCGGCTTCTTGTTCAGCTGGCTGCGCAGCTCCTTGGCGCCGCCCTGGGCTCCGCCTGCTTGTCCCTGCTTGCCGACCGCCTGGGCCTGCTTCTTCTGCTGCAGCTTCAGCTTGGCGGCTTCAGCCAGCGTCATCTTCTTCGGCTGCTCGGCCGCTTCCTGCTGCTCAGCCGCTTCCGCGCCTGCTTGCTCGTGTGCTTCCGTCATGTGTATTCCTCCCATGCGAACTGTCATGTTTTCCTGATTGTAGTGTAGCCTATTTTGCCCTTGAAAGCCATGTTCAAAACAAGTCAACCATCGACCGCAAGCAGCTGGAAATCAGTCTTGGCCGAGACAGCCTCCTTCGAGGTCCTCCCCATCCGAAGACAGCCTATGCCGCCATCAGGCGCTTATTCACCCGGAGATGTCGGGGCTCCGCTCCATGATGGTCGCCGCAATCTCCTCCAGCCTCGGCAAGTAGGCCAGCGTCCGCTGCGCCCTCCGCTCCAGATCGGCCTGCGAGCGTATTCCAAGGTCATCCATAAGCTCGTCGAAATCCGGAGCGAGCGGCTTCAGCAGCTCCGGCGCGTCCGCGTACAGAATTTTGCGGCAGCGGGCGTAAGTAGCGGCGATCCAGAAGGACGCTTCCCGGTGGTTGCCGGACCGGATCAGCTCCAGGCTGGCTTGGATTGCGATCGGCCTTGCTTCGGGCGTGATGTCGGAGCTGAAGAAGAACGGCGTCCGCGCGGCGGCTGCGGCCGCGTCGAAGGTTCGGGAAAGTCCGGCCAGATGATGCTCGACGCGCGCCTGCCGCAGCTTGGCGCTGCCCAGCTGCTGAAGCAGCTCGTCATAACAGCCGCTCAGGCCGTATTGCTCCAGCACGCCGCGCGCCGCCAAATAGCGCATCCGGATCGTCGGATTGCGAAGAGCCGCGGTCAGAATGACATGGGCAGCGACGCCGGTCGGGAACAGCCACGCCGTCACCCGGTCATGCCACGGCAGCTCGGGCTCCGCCCGGCTCAGGCCGTCCTTCGCCCTCTGCAGCGCATCCCGGCAGCGCCGCTCGACCCAAAAGCGGTCCTGGAAGCTGCGGGCCGTCTCCCGCTGGATGACGCCAAGCCGTCCCGACGGATCCGCCAGAATCCGGTCGTGCCGGAAGCCACCCGCCAGATGATAGGAGCCGAGCACCTTTTCCGCCGAATCCAGCTCGCTCCAGGGCAGGTGTGTCACTTCCAGCAAAGCTCCTCCATAGATGAACTTCCCGAGCTTGGGAGGCGCCGCCTCTCCTTCCAGCACGACGAACACATCGATATCGGAGCCGGCAGGCAGCTCGGCCTCCTCCGGCATCGATGCCGTCGATCCTCCCAGATAGGCACCGACGAATCCTTCTCCAGACGCTCCCTGCTCTCGGACCCATTCGGCCGCCAGCCTCCTCGCATCTCCGATCCGCATTCCCATCGTCCTCCCTTCTTTTCCTGCCGCGCAGCATCCGAAGAATACCTGCCATGCGGCTTCAAAACGAGGCCGTGCTCCTGGAAAAAAAAGCCGGACCTGTCGCATCTTCATCATGCAAGGTCCGGCTCTTTCGTTTTGATTCTGCGCCGCTGGAGCAGCCGTCAGTCGGCCAGCTCCGCCAGCAGCTCGCCATGGATCCGCCCGTTGGTCGCGGCGACGTCGCGCACGCCGAGATGATACGGCGTCCCGTCGATATCGCCGACGGCGCCCCCCGACTCCTGCACGAGCAGAGCGCCCGCCGCGATATCCCAGCTGTTCAGCCCGATCTCCCAGAAGCCGCTCAGCCGGCCTGCCGCCACATAAGCGAGATGCAGCGCGGCAGAACCCGATGAACGGATGTTGCGCACCTTCGGCGCGATCCGCCGGAGCTGTTCGAGATTGCGCGGCAGGGCCGTCCTGTGCTCGGCCGGGAAGCCGGTGGCGACGAGGCTGCTGCGCAGCGTTTCCTCTCCCGATACGCTCATCCGCTTCCCGTGCACGTAGGCGCCCTTCCCCTTCTCCGCGATGAACAGCTCGTCGGCCGACGGGTCGTAGACGACGCCCAGGATGATCTCCCCCTTGTGCGCCAGCGCGATGGAGACGACGAAGAACGGGAAGCCGTGCACGAAGTTCGTCGTTCCGTCCACCGGATCCACGATCCAGAGGTACTCGGCGTCGCGCACGCTCTCAAGAGCTCTGGCCGACGCCTCTGGCCCCGGCTCCACTCCTTCTTCCCCAAGAAACGAATGGGAGGGGAAATTCATCATGATGAGGCTGCGGATCAGCTTCTCCGAGCCTTTGTCCACCTCGGTGACGAGATCATGAGGCGACATCTTCTCGTCGAGCCTCTGGTAGTTTCCCAGCTTTGTCTTGATCCACTCGCCCGCCTTGGAGGCGCAGTTGATGGCCACGGCGGCAAAACTTTTGCTCCCGACTACCGGTTCGTTCATCCTGCTCACTTCTTTCTATTTGTCTCTATATCGAAAATCCTCCGGCTTCAGCCGGTTGTCTACAAGGTATACGATCCGCATTCGGATTCTGTTGCAAATGGGACCGGCTGCAGGGCTCTCCGATTGCGCGCCCGCTCAAAGGGCGGACCAGCCCTGCCAGATGAGCCGCGCGGCCAGCACGAGCAGCGTCGCGCGCAGCAGCCACATGATGCTGCGTCCGCTCATGCGGGTTGCGATCCATGCGCCGGCCTTGCCTCCCGCCCATGCGCCGGGAGCGAGGGCAAGCACGAGCAGCCAGTCGATCTCCCCCATGGCGCCATGCACGCCGCTGCCCAGAATGGACGACAGGAAAATGACGAACATGGACGTCGCCGTCGCCACATGAGGCGGGAAACGGAACAGAATGACCATGACGGGGACGAACAGCGAGCCTCCTCCGATGCCGAACAATCCCGACACGAGTCCGACCAGCAGGCCGATTACGAGCAGCAGCGGCAGGCTGTAGCCGTATTCGTACGTCGCGCCTGTGCCGTCGGTCAGCCTGCGGGAGATCGGCCATTCAATTGTAAGCGGATTCATTCGGTCGCGCAAGATGAGCAGCACGGCCATAAGCAGCATGAACAGGCCGAAGCTGAGCTGAAAGGCGCCGCCATGGAACCGGGAAGTCAGCGCCTAGCCGATCATCGCTCCCGGACCGCTGGCGATAAAGAGCATCCACGCGCTGCGGAAATCGACCTTGCGCTGCTTGGCGTACGTCATCGACGACGCCAGCGCGGTCACGATGAGCACGGCAAGCGAAGTGCCGACGGCCGTCGCCTCCGGTATCGGCGCTCCCGTCAGGCGCTCGCCGAGCAGCAGCAGGACCGGCACGATGATGATGCCTCCGCCAAGGCCGACAATGCTGCCGAATATGGAAGCGACAACGCCTGTAAGTACGATCAGGACCCATTCCAGCATAGGTATTCCCTCCTTCTGTATCCCTCAAACGCCGCTTGCGCGGCAAAGGCACGGATCCCCCTCCGCGGAAGCGGATGGCGATTCGTGCCCGTTCACTGTTCCCGGCCTTTACATGACCTCGATCGTGCCGCCGTCCAGGACACGGATTCCCTCTCCCGCCGCCTCGAGCCCGCGGAAATGCTCCATCAGCGTCACCAGAGCCTGGTCCTTCGCCTTGGATTCCATCATGCAGTCGAGCAGCTCCACGGAGCCGTTCACGCCGCGCAGGAATTCCAGCAGCGGACCCGGCTCCACGAAGTCCGCATGGCCTCTCGGATCGCTGAGGCTCTTCGGACTGGAGACGTGGATCTTCGGCGGCAGGCCTGACGCTCCTCCATCCAGTCCAAGCCGCCGCTGCTCCCGGTTCCAGGTGGCGACAATTCGCGGCCACAGCTCCCCGTACAGAGCTTCCTTCGTCTCGCCGCCGTCGTTGACCGCATGATGATGGATATCCAGCACGACCGGATTGCCGACCTTCTCGGCGATGTCGAGCGTCTCGCGGACGTTGAACGTCTTGTCGTCGTTCTCCAGCGTCACCCGCCCGCGCAGCCTGGCATCCTGGGCTCCGAACTGCGCGATGAACCGCTCGGCGGAGACGGGCTTGTCCCCGTACGCGCCGCCTACATGGATATTGCATTTATACTTCTCGTCCAGTCCCATCTCCTCAAGCATCCGCACATGATACTCCATATCCCTGACCGAGCTTCTCAGCACCTCGGGGCGAGGCGTGCTGAACACGCAGAAGTGGTCGGGATGGAAGCTGACCCTCATGCCGGTCTCGCGCGCGTACGCGCCGACTTCGGCGAAGGAAGGAGCCAGAGCGGAGTAGGGATCCCAATCCGCGAGCGCGTCATGCGTCGCCAGCGGTATGATCTTCGAGGAGAACCGATAGACGTGGATGCCGGCGTAGCGGTTGTTGCGCATGATGCGCAGGGCGCTGTGCAGATTTTCCTCGGCGATCCGCTCCAGCTTGCGCAGCGCCGCCTCGCGATCCTCCAGCTTGGAGAAATTCTTATAGGTCATGGTGCGCGATGAAGAAGCGTTCTCCACCAGCAGGCTCATGGCGACAAAGCCGAAGCGGACAATCATCCCCGGCCGCCGAAAAACATTTCATGGGCAAGCGCCGTCTGCACGCGCGACTCTTCTTCCGTCAGCTTGCGGACGAGCTCCATCTCCACCTGCGTCACTTCCTCGCCCTGGAAGTTGATCTCCGCGATGGAAGCGAGGATTTTCACGATGGCGATGGCCTGGTTGCCCGGCGTATAGGCGATGACCTTCTGTCCGGCCGGGAACACCCGGAACCCCGATTTCATCATTTTTCCTTTGCCGTATTCCAGAAGCTCGTACAGCTCCTGCTCCGACTTGAACTTGCATACCGAATTGAATTCCGTTGCGAATCCCATTGTCTTCACCCTCCTGTTCATTACTGCGGCAAGCGCGGCTGCTTGTCCGGATGCTGCGGATGAAAAAACGAGCTTCCCTCCCGCCAAGGCGAAGGAAGCGCGAATGTGTGCGAAACGTATGGAAAACCGGTCAGCCGCCGTACTCCAGCTTCTGCTTCTCCGCATGGCGGGAAATCGCCAAGCCGATGAGGCTGTCGAGCAGCTCCTTGTAAGAAACGCCCGATTCCTTCCAGAGCAGCGGGTACATGCTGTAAGGCGTAAAGCCCGGCATCGTGTTCACTTCGTTGATCAGAATCTTGCCGTCGCTCCTTCGAAGGAAGAAATCGACGCGGGAGAGGCCGGAGCCGTCGATGGCCAGATAAGCCCGGATCGCCATCTCGCGCACCGCTTCGGCCGTCTCTGCCGGAAGATCGGCGGGAATGTGCATGACGGAGGTGCCGTCCACGTACTTGGCGTTGTAATCGTAGAAGTCCGTTCCGCTGACGATCTCGCCGACGACCGATGCGCGCGGGTCGTCATTGCCGAGCACGCCGACTTCGATCTCGCGCCCGTCGATGAACTCCTCGATGACGACCTTGCGGTCGTAGCGCAGCGCGAGCTCGATGGCTGCGATGAGCTCTTCCCGGTTGCGGGCTTTGGAGATGCCGACGCTGCTGCCGAGATTGGCAGGCTTGACGAAGCAGGGATAGCCGAGAGCGACCTCCGTCTCCATGACGAAGAACGCGCGGTCCTTCTCCCACTGGGTCCGGTTGAAGTAGCGGTAGACGCATTGCTCGAGCCCCTCGTGGGCGAACACCTTTTTCATGAAAATCTTGTCCATGCCTACTGCCGAAGCAAGGACCCCCGCTCCGACGTAAGGAATATTGGCCATTTCCATCAATCCCTGGACCGTGCCGTCCTCGCCGAACGTTCCGTGCAGCAGCGGGAACATGACGTCGATCGTCCCTCCCGGAGCTCCGGCCGAAGCGGCCGCCGCCTGGAGGGCGCCCTCTCCGGCCTCAGCCGTCGCCAGTCCGCCGAATACGGGCGCCAGCGCCATGCCGCCGTCCTCTGCCGGGGACAGCTTCAGCTGCTCGACGCTGTGCGGAGCTTCCAGCAGCACTCCTCCGGAGCGCCATTCGCCTTGACCCGTAATATAGAAGGCTGTACCTCGTATTTATCGAAATCGAAGGCGCCCATAACGGCCAGCGCCGTCTGCAGCGATACCTGATGCTCGCCCGACTTGCCTCCGTAGATGAGTCCGACGCGAATTTTGTCTCCCATGTTAGCTCCTCCGGTAACCTTCTTGAATTAGAATGCCATAACCTGCAAGGACCGATGCGGCTCCCGCATCAGAAATAGTCCTGCAGATGATAAAACCGATAGCGCGTCCGGTCCGTCCAGGCGTAGGAATCCTTGTAGTCCCAATAGCGGTGCCGGCTCGGCACGGTGTTGGCGTTGACCAGCGGCATGCCGTCGGCATCGAATGCCGTCACGACGGTCGTATGCTGGAACCGCCCGTCCCCGCTCCAATCGTAGGTGATGACGTCCCCGAGGGAAAGCTCGGATGCGCTCTCCACCGTCGTCGCCCGCATGCCCGTGCTGCGCGGAAACGACAGATACAGCTGCAGCGCGTTCGACACCGCCCAGCTGTAGCTCCAGGATTCCTGGCCGCCTGTACGGCCTTTGTACCACCATCCCGATTCTCTTTTACCAGTATAGTTCATCGGTGCTTCGCCTGCAAAGACACATTGCGACACGTAATTGGTGCAGTTGACCTCGAACAGCTCGTAGGCCGGATTCGCTTCGTTCCACCATCGGTCGGCGTAGGCGGCGACCAGCTCGCGCCTGTACTCGACGGCGCGGTCGCGCGTATTCAGGCGGGACAGGACGCCGTAATTAAGGAAAGGGCGCCCCGCGCCCGGACGCTGGATTCCGCTGCCGCCGCCGTCGCCGTAGGAGCGATGCTC
>NZ_CBRA020000116.1:0-16757 GCF_000469945.2 Paenibacillus sp. P22
ATTCCATTTTCCATTCTCACATCAAATAGCGTTTCAAATTCTCTGTTCATTTGTTCCCACTGATCGTCTGTCAAAATTGTTAACTGAGGAACATTAATAAGACTAGCAAAGTTGTCCGTACCAATCGTTGATATAATAGATTTTGTATTATTTATCAAATTTCTTATCGTATTTACAAGCATTACACCATCATTTTTTACCAACTGTCCATAAATAAACTCCTTAACTCTTTGATAACTAAGATTCTCCATATTTTTAAAACTCCCGTCCTTTAAACATTTCGCTTTTCAACAAACTTGCAATAAAACCGGGATCAATATCTAATGTGTTTAATTTATCAAATATATAAGTCGCATCTTGTTCCTTCATAATATTGCGTTGGTCAATATTTTGAGGATTTTGTTGCAATTGTGCCTGAATAGCTTCAAGCGGAAGATAAGCCTGCAATCCATTTAAATATAGATCCAACACATTTAAAAGTTCCTCATTCTCCACTTTTGACTTTAAGAGTACCAACAATGGATGCTGCTGATTTATAGAAAATGCAATCTTCCCCCCTACGCTCGACAATTCCCAGAATCTAGTAGTAGACTTATCCTCTATCTTTCTGCCTCTGCCTGTGTAAGGCCTCGATCCTATCTCGGTACTCTGTTTGATTATCCTTTTAAGATCCGCTTTCAGTTCATTGACAGGACTTGCAGACGACTTTTTTTATATCAATCTGCCAGAACTTATCTTGATCATTTGGAATGTCTATCTTGATTCGCACCAATTTATGAGCATCAATTGCTTTATGAATGCCCCACCAAGTCCCATGAATAAGCAATCGATTAGATCGGTATAAGTAAAACCCCTGTGCTTTTGTATAACCTTCTTCCGTCCCATACCTCTCGTATTCAAGCGGAGTTACTTTTGAATGATGCGGTAAAATAAAAGGCTGAACCTGTACAGTTCCCCCTTTGAACTTGATCTGTTCAGCAGATAACTGCTGTGTGGATGGATGATTAATATTAAATGGGTTTAATGGCTCTAACTTGTTTTGATTTACTTCTATATTTAATCGGCCACGTCCTTCAAGGAAACGATGAAACACTAATGATAAATGGTTTCTCAACGAGTCAATAGTATGTGCTAAGGCCTCCTCGGTAAAACCATCGATATTCTCCCAAATCACTAATGTTCCGTTTTTTTTGTTTGGCTAGTTTTTTATATAGAGGAAAGTCTTCGTAATCCGATTCATCTGGTGTTATCAACAACCATCTATTCTCTTTGGCTAAATAGTCCAAATCCCACTGTCTAAGGAACAGTTGATCATTTTTTTTAGATATCACCGTGAGTGTCTTGCATTGGGAGAACGAAGCTGTTTTCAGACCCAATCCAAAGCGGCCCAAATCATCTTTATTCCTGATATCATCCGGACTTTTGGTTGCAAGTCTCATAGCTTCTTTTAGCTCTTCCTCGTTCATTCCTAAACCATCATCTAAAATTGCAAGTGTCATGTATGGTATAGTAACAGCGACAATATCTATATTTTTTGCTTTGGCAGCTATGCTATTATCAATAATATCTGCAACAGCGATTTGCGTGGAATATCCAATGTCTCTAATTGATTTCACAAAATTATCAAGATTCGGATTGACTTCTTCTATATGTATCACGTTCACCTAATCCTCCATTCATGCCTTGCAATTCTCAATCCAATTCAAAGACAAACTTAATTCATTTTCACCATCTACAAAGATCTAGTTATATTGGTAATCGAATAGGGCTGATTCTGTATCTAAATAGTAATCGGAATTATATACCTAATTGTGTAGAATATAGTCCGAATTGTCTAGTGCAAAGTTCCCTGTTCATGACGCTAAATTCAAAAGATGCCCGCACCTATTATGCCCAAAGCACTAGATACACGGGTGTCGGGGACCAAATACTCGATAGAAAAAATATCGAAATCCCTCCTATTATCCGAGCATACAAAAGCAAATAGAACTCTGCAGGCTTACAGCACCTTTGAAGTGCATCCCTTATTAGTGGACATTGAAAAAACACCCTAGTGTTTAAGTCGATGAAACTATAGGGGGTGCTTTTCATTATGGCGAAAAAGGGGCAAAAATTTCTAACGTACAGCATGGAAACGAAGATGAAAGCCATTGAGATGCGATTACAAGGAATGACGGCAGTGAACATTGCAGAGCAGCTGGGAATAGTTGATGCGGAACGGGTAAAGGTCTGGATGCGTCGTTGCAAACAGATGGGTGAATTCGTACTGACAGACTCCCGAGGAAAGCTTAAAGAATATGTCGATGAGAACCGTTATGTGAAACGGCTTGAAATGGAGAATGCCGTCCTAAAAAAGTGGTTGGCCATTACGAAGGCGGAGGTGTACCAGAAAAGTGTAGACTCGTTGAAGAGCTCCGAGAGCATTTCACCGTTACGGAGCTTTGCAGAGCGGACTTTCCAAGAGCGGATTCTATGCCTATCTTAAACGAAAAGCGGTAGATGAAGACCAGCCATCCAAAGAGGTCATTCGTGCTACCTTTGAACGCTATGAAGGCATTTATGGCTACAGGCAAATTCAACTGTTTATGTATCAAGATCATCATGTATGGATGAACCATAAGAAGATCCTGCGCCTCATACATGAAATGGGACTGCAAGCAAAGATACGACGTAAATTCCGTCATCATCGCGCATGGAGTTTGGGTGATCGGGTTGTGAGGAATGTGCTGGATCGCCATTTTGAGGCACATGCACCCAATCAGAAATGGGTCACAGACGTTACACAATACCGAGTGAAAGATAGCTGGTTAGGCTGGGCTAATCGTTCACAGCGATCAGGGATCCCAGTACACGTACTACGACTACCACGACATGCTGCAAAAGGTTGGTGCCCAAAATCAGCATGTCTCGCAGAGGCAATTGTTACGACAATGCCTCCATGGAGAGCTTCTTCTCCCATTTGAAGACGGAATCACTCTATCCTTATGATATCCGATCGATTGAGGAAGCACAAAGAAGAATTGAAGAATATATTCATTTTTTCAACAACTATCGCCCGCAGAGAAAATTAAATAAGCTGTCTCCGGTACAATACCGAAAACAGCTTATGGGGTAGGTTTTTTTCTAAATGTCCACTAAATGGGGGATTGACCACCTTAAGCAGAGTCTTTTCACCCATCAAACCTCAGCAGTTCACTTCAGATCCAATCTCTTCGCCAAATACTCCTTCAAATTCTCATCGCAGCAATAAACATAACAGCCCTTCATCCCTCTGGTCAGAAGCACCTTGTAAATATTCGCCACCAGCTTAGTCAGTTCTTCTCCCTTGTCCTTCAAGCCCTTTTTGCCGCCGGTATCCTTGTACTCTGCGTAATCGGCATAGAGCTTCGTCGCTTCCGGATCATATTTTAAGTCGTTGCCAATGATTACGCCAACATAATCAAACTCAAGTCCTTGAGTGGTATGGATGCAGCCGATCTGATCCACCCCTGCTTGATGTACAGCCCATGTGGTCTGTATATCCTCTCCATTCCAAGGCATGGCGAAGTCATGTTCAGGGATCAAGACGTCATTGATTTCACCGTGGGAGTTCCCTTTTTTGGTCCATGTCCAGGCAAATCCTGCTGTCATCCTGGCCTTGTGGCCTTCAGCCTGCTTCTGCTTGATTTGGCTGAGCACATCATGAGGAGAGTCGAACATTTGGAATTCAAACGAGTCCTTGTCCCAGCCGTTGTAATTGCCAGTGTCCCGTATATGGAGGACATCATCGATCCAATTCAGGTATCCATCGGCGCCGGAGCATCGGAACTGCGCATGAAGCTCGTATTCGTAGACGATCGATTTCCGCTCATTGGCCACCCGTTTGATTTCTGCAACCGTGCCGATATCATTAAGCCTTACTCTCTGATAATCATCTACGAAGAACACGTTTACCCGCGAGCTTTTGATGATGTCATCCACTTGATTGACACCCTTGTACATATAAGTTCCTTTTCCCTTTAGACGATGCGCTTCATCGACGATCAGGACGTCGAATTCATTCTCTTTGGCTTCCACAAAGCTTCCTGAACCCATAAACAGGTTCTTTGTCCTTGCTTTGGACAAGGCGCCCTTTTGAGCAAGCATCTCCACCATGACATTTCGGAAGGATTGGTTGGGAGCGACGAATACGGTATTCAACCGCTCTCGCAATAGGCCTCCAAGAGCATTTATGGATATGACCGACTTCCCTGTTCCCGGGCCGCCTTTTACAATGATCGTAGCGTCATGATCCTGTTGTTTGGCATGGCTCATGATCGTTTCGAACGCTATCTTCTGTTCATCCAGAAGAACAAAGTTCTCATTGCCATTGAACAATCCATCGATATGGTCGATCAGAGATTTGGAAGGGACTATCCTTCCATTCTCGATTTCATATAGCAGCTCTACTCCCTTGCCCTTGCCTACATAGTTGAACAGGAACTCCTGCAGCTTCCTGACCTCATCGGAGAAAAAGAGAGGCGCTTGAGAAACAAGCTTATGATACGGTTCCGACTTCAGCGGTTCCGGATCCTTCTGACGATAGTTATGGAGAAAGGCTATGGAATGGCCTTTCATTTCGGACTTGTATACATTCTCGTTCATGTCGTACATGAACTGTCTGTAGGACCAGGCCTGATAGGACGGATGCGTCGTCTCGCGGATGGATCCATTGATGTACGTCTTCACGATGTCTTCCTTGGTGCTGGCTTCTGCCGATTCCCATTGCTTGAGCTCGATGATGATGAAGTTCTTCTTATCTTCTTGGTCTCTTCCCGCAATGACAAAGTCGATCCGCTTGCTCGTGGAAGGAATATTGTATTCGATCAGTACTCCGCAATCGTCAGCTACCTTCGAATTACGAATGACTTTATCCATGAATTGCATCGAGTTGTTCCAGGCACGCCACTCCGATTGGGCGGGGCGTTTCCCCAGCTTATTGATATAGGCCTGCTCAATATTGGGTGCGATTTTATTCTCGGATACATCTTCCTTGAATTTCTCTACCGAGCTGCTGTATACAATCATGGACATCCTCCGGTTAAGCAATGATAGAACTGATTATGGTCTATAAATCCTGAATTATCCAGATAAAATATACCTGCTAGTTGCCGTAGCGAAAAGAGCAGATTTCAAATTCAGAATCGAAAGATATAGCAGAAGCTTGAAGTCATACCCGACAATAAGATGCCGGGCATAGCGGTCCTGCAAGGAGAAGCTCATACGATCAGCTGGATGTTCAGCGCCAGCAGACGAACAAGCAAGTGGGAACTGAGAAATAGAGAATGCGATCGGAAAGAAGAAAAGCCCGAATGTCCTATCGCTGGGCATTCGGGCTTTTTGATTAGGGCTTTACTTTTCCAGCGTCCGTGCAACTATGCGCGCCAGCGCCGAGTCGGCTTCGATCTTGAGCGGGAGCGCGATGACCTCGAACGCCCCCTGGCCGTCAGAAGATGGTTGTTTTACCCATCCCGGCCGATCTCGCTGGACTGGACGAGCACCGTCTCCCGGTCGCCGGGGTAGACGGGAAGATCGTGGCGCACCGCATGGGTCAAATCGATCAGCACGGCCCGTCTCCTCTCCGCTGGGAAGCAATCTCCTCCCGCATGCTCATGATCAGATCCTCCAGACTCATCGTTCCGAGATCCCCTTCACCGCGCTTGCGTACCGCTACACGGCCCGAAGCAGCCTCCTGCTCGCCGAGCACCAGCATGTACGGCACCTTCTGCAGCTGGGCTTCGCGGATCTTGTAGCCGAGCTTCTCCGTACGGACATCCGCCTCGACTCGGATTCCCGCTGCCTGGAGCTGGGCCTTGACCCGGAGCGCATCGTCCAAATACTTGTCGGATACCGGCAGCAGCCTGACCTGTACGGGCGCCAGCCAGAGCGGAAACGCTCCCTCGTAATGCTCCGTCAGAATGCCCATGAACCGGTCGATCGACCCGTACACGGCGCGGTGGATGACGACAGGCGTATGCTTGCCTCCGTCCTCGCCCACATAGGAGAGGCCGAACTTCTCCGGCATCTGGAAGTCGAGCTGGATCGTGCCGCACTGCCAGCTCCGCTTGAGAGCGTCCTTGATATGATAATCGATCTTCGGCCCGTAAAAGGCTCCGTCGCCTTCGTTCAGCCGATACTTCACGCCGCGGCTCTCCAGCACCTGCCGCAGGGAGCGCTCCGCCTCCTCCCATAGCTCCTCAGAGCCCATCGAGTCTTCCGGGCGTGTGGACAGCTCGATCTCGTAGGTGAATCCGAACACCGTGTACACATGGTCGATGAGCTCCATGATGGAAGCGATCTCGCTCTCGATCTGGTCCGGCCGCACGAACAGATGGGCGTCGTCCTGGCAGAACGTCCGGACTCGCGTCATGCCGCTCAGAGCGCCGCTGAACTCGTGGCGGTGCACCTGGCCGAATTCGGAGATGCGGATCGGCAGCTCGCGGTAGGAATGGAGGCTGTTTTTGAACACCAGCATATGCCCCGGGCAGTTCATCGGCTTGAGCGCGAATTCCGCCTCGTCCACCTGCGCGAAATACATGTTGTCCTTGTAATGGTCCCAGTGCCCGGACTCCTGCCACAGGCGCTTGTTCATCATGAGCGGCGTCCTCACCTCGTCGTAATCCCGCCTGCGCTGCAGCTCCCGGGCGAAATCCTCCAGCTCCGTGCGGATCGTCATTCCGTTCGGCAGATAGAACGGCATCCCTGGCGCTTCCTCGGAGAACATGAACAGGCCGAGCTCTTTGCCGAGCTTGCGGTGATCCCTTTTCTTCGCTTCCTCCAGCAGCTGCAGATGCTCTTCCAGCTCGGACTTCTTGAAGAAGGCCGTGCCGTAGATGCGCTGCAGCATGGGACCGGCCGAATCCCCGCGCCAGTACGCTCCCGCCACGCTCTGCAGCTTGAACGCCTTCACAAGCCCCGTCGAAGGCAGATGCGGACCGCGGCACAAATCCTCGAATTCGCCCTGAGCATACAGAGTGATGACGGCATCCTCCGGGAGATCCTGAATAAGCTGAACCTTGTAAGGCTCCCCCTGATCTCGGAAGAGGGCAAGAGCCTCCTCCCGGCTCGCCTCTCTCCGGATGATCGGCAGGTTTTCCCGGATGACGGCTTCCATCTCCCGCTCGATGGAGGCCAGATCCTCGCTGGACAAGCTTCGTTCCATGTCGATGTCGTAGTAGAACCCGTCCGCGATGACCGGACCGATGCCGAGCTTGACGGCTTCTTGGCCGTACAGCCGCTTGAGCGCCTGGGCCAGAATATGGGCCGTGCTGTGGCGGTAGATTCCGAGTCCGTCCTCGCTGCTCAGTGCGACGATCTCGACGAGCGAGCCGTCCCGTACCGGGACTCCGAGATCCGCCAAGCTTCCGTCGATTTTTGCCGCGACAGCCTGCTTGGCAAGTCCTGGGCCGATCGACTCTGCGATATCCCTGCCCGTGGTTCCCTGCGGGTACCTCCTTGCGTTTCCGTCTGCCAGCCGAATGTTGATGTCCACGATTTCTTCCTCCCTTTCCGAATATTGAACGCATGCTTGCTGTTCGCCGCCTTATCCGGCAGCGGACGCTGGCGCCGGAGGGGAAGAGCAGCCGACAACTGCTTTTCGCCCAACAAAAAAAACGCCTCCGTCCCTGGAAAGGGACGAGTGCGTTCAGCTCGTGGTTCCACCCTTGTTCGACAAGCAGGCGCTAGGCGCAAAGGCGAAAAAATGCCCTGCGTGCGGAGCTGCGAGTCCTCATGGAATCGGGTAACGGGGATCGGCCGGTGCCGCCTACCCACCCGCAGCGCGGGCTTCGGCGGACGGCTGCGAAGGGGTAATCCACGCCCGGTTCCCGGGGAAGCTTGCAGCCTGGGCTTCCCTCTCTGTGCCGTCCGGTATCGGAGATCATGTCTTCGGTCATTGCCGTCTCATATTCGATTAGGGACTATCTTACAAACACGAATCGGCAATGTCAAGACATGACCGCGGCCGATGTTTGAATTGAGACCGCATTCGTTGATAGACTAGGAGAAGAACCATCGGCAGCTGCGGCTGCATAACCCCGTTAGGAGATGAGCCCTTATGCCAACCATGATTTGTCTGCACGGACTCACGCCAGAACTCGAACAGCAGGTGCGCGATGCCGCGCCGGGCTGGAACATCGTATTCGGACGGCCCAAGGAGCTGGAGGACGCCCTCTTCCGTGAAGCCGAGATCGTCTGCGGCTGGAGCCCTGCCGTCGAGAAGGAATCGCTCGGCGAAGGCGGCAGCCTGAAATGGCTCCAGTCCTGGTCTGCCGGCGTGGAAAAAATGCCGCTGGACAAGCTGGAGCAGGCCGGCGTCATCCTAACGACGGGCAGCGGCGTCCATCCGGTCCCGATGTCGGAGACGGCGCTCGGCATGATGCTGGCATTCTCGCGCAAGCTGCATCTGTCAATCCGCGCCCAGATGAGCGGCGAATGGCAGGAGCGCAGCGGTCATACCGAGCTGTACGGACGCACGCTGGCCGTCATCGGAGCGGGCGAGATCGGCACCGAGCTCGGCCGCATCGCCAAAGCGCTCGGCATGACGACGATTGGCGTACGCAGCACGGCCAAGCCGACCCCGCATATGGACGAGGTGTTCGGAATCTCGGATCTGACTTCCGTTCTGGAGCAGGCGGATTACGTCGTGAATGTGCTGCCGCATACATCCGAGACGGAAAACGTCTACGGCAAGAAGGAATTTGCAGCGATGAAGGACTCCGCCGTGTTCATCAATATCGGACGCGGCAAATCCGTCGATACGGATGCCCTCGTCGACGCTCTGCGCTCCGGCGCCATTGCAGGCGCGGGCCTCGATGTAACCGAGCCGGAACCGCTGCCGCAGGGCCATCCGCTCTGGGAGCTGGAGCAGGTCATCATTTCCCCGCATGTCGGCGGCGACACCGACCGCTATAAGGAGCGCATTGCGGCGCTGTTCATCGAGAATCTCAAGGAATATGTGAGTACCGGCAAGCCGGCGCGGAACATCGTGGATTACGGCCGGGGCTATTGAGGAAAGCCGGCAATCGAGATTAAGGCATAAAGAGGCCGCCTTTAAGTCAACCGTTGACTTGGGTACGGCCTCTTTTCGGCTTGCATCCTACTCTCGCTTCAAGATTGGAACGGGAGCGAGGGGCTTTTCCCTCTCTGCGCAGGACTTTCGCTTATATTGAATTCAATTCCATGTATTCCTGCCCTGTACGAGCCTTGAAATAATGGTATAACCAATCGCGTGCAGGCGAATTAGACGATTTTTTCGGCTCTAGCGACTCATCTGCAGGCGAGTTTCAAGCAGACTGCCTGCTGCGTCCTCGGCCTCGAACCGCTAGTCCACCACGACCGGCCCAAAACCGGATTTACGGCCATCCAGGTTTGCCATGGGCCAACCCAAAAAACCGCGCTTCTCCTGTCGAAGGAAAAGCGCGGTTTTTTTGATTGAGGCAGCGGCCAGCGCAGCTCTCATCATCGGTCAAGGAAATGCCACCCCTCCAATTGGGAAGGAGAGATACCGGCCGCTAGAGGAACCCCGTCGGCTCGCCGAAGACGCTCCGCACAGGAAGCTTACTCCGAAGACGCTTTACACGGGAAGCTTACTCCAAAGACGCTCCGCACAGGAAGCTTACTCTGAAGACGTTTCGCACAGGAAGCTTACTCCGAAGAAGATTCGCTCGAAAAGCTTACTCTCCGGAAAGTCTCAGCTGACGAACCAGACGGGTCAGATGCTCCAGCGCATAGAGCACGCGCTGCTTGACCTTGTCCTGCTCGGGCTCGCCGTCTTCGCCGAAATTGCGGTTGTCTCCGCCGATGGAGACCCACTCCGTGCAGTTGATGCCGTGCAGGTTGCGCACGATCGTCTGGAGCTGCGTCAGCGAGCTGACTCCGACAGCTCCCGCCGCGGAGCTCGCGACGAGCACCGGCTTGCCTTCGAACTGGGCAGAGCCGAGATAATCAAGCGCGTTTTTGAGCGTACCGGAGAAGGAGCCGTGGTACTCCGGCGTGCCGAGGATGAGGCCGTCGGCTTTTTGCGCCGCCTCGACCAGCTGCTTCACATTGTTTTCGAAGTACTCCATCGTCTCGGGAGAAGTGAAGATCGGAAGCTGGAGCTCCTGCGTAATTTCGGGCTGATCCGCGGAATACAGCGGCAGCGGAAGCTTGTGGAGATCGATGAACGTCACCTCGATGTCCTGCTTAATCAGCTCCTTCTCCATATACCGAAGCAGCAGCGTACTGGTCGAATTGATCCGGTTTCCTCCGGCGATAACGGCAATATTCATGGTTCTCTCCATCCCTCCGGCTCCCATAGGCTGGAAGCTTTTTTCTTTATTATACTCGATCCTCCTAGTTTCTCAAGTTATTTCTTTACTTAGTATCAAACGGACTGCTTCCGGTTCTCGTCTTGCCCGAAGGATGCCGCTTGGCTGTCCTTGTAGCCGGCTTTGATCCGAAACGCGACTTCCGTTCCTTTGTCGAGCGGCTTGAGATGGATGCCGCCGCCCATCCTCTGGACGAGATTTTTGCAGATGGCAAGGCCAAGCCCCGTCCCTCCGTACAGACGGGAGATGGACGAATCGGTTTGTCTGAACGGCTGGAACAGCAGATCGAGCTTATCCGGATCTACGCCGATGCCGGTATCCGCCACCAGGAACTCCACCTCGATCTCCGAGCCGCTGCGTCCCGTCTCCCTGACCTTGACCGCGATTCCGCCCTCTTCCGTGAATTTAACCGCATTGCTGATCAGGTTGGTCAGAATCTGGCGCAGTCTCATCTCATCCCCGACAAGCACTTCCGGGAGCCCGGAATCCAGCTCCAGCAGAGCCTGCAGCTGCCGCTCGCGCATCTTCCCGATGAACAGCTGCATGGAATCCAGGACGACGTCCCGCAGCGAAAAGGGGTCGGAAGCAAGCGTCATATGGCCCGACTCCATCTTGGAATAATCCAGCACGTCGTCGATGACGGCCAGCAGGTTGACCCCGCTCCCCCTTATGATATGCACATATTCCCGTTGTTCCTCGCTAAGCTCCGTATCCAGCAGCAGGTCGCTCATGCCGAGCACGCCGTTCATCGGAGTCCGGATTTCATGGCTCATCACAGCCAGGAACTCGCTTTTGATTTTCAACGCTTCCTCCGCCTCGGTCTTCGCCTTCAACAACTCCCTCTGGGCCGCATTGCGCGGGGTCAGATCCTTGGAGATCGTATATATGTCGGCTACTCCCGAGCCGGCATTCCACGGGACGAAAGCCGTGGACAGCTCCAGCTCCCGTCCTTCCTTCGTGATGATTCGGACCTCCGCCGTCTGGGTCATCCCTTGCCTTGCACGCAGAAAGCTGCGGCTGACACGCATGGCGTCGTCGGGATGGATCAGCTGCCAGAACGAAAGTCCCGCCAAATCCCCGAATCGGTATCCCGTCAGCTTGAGGGCGGCCGGATTAAGCCGAATGAGCTCGCCCTCCGGATTGAACAGGCAGACCATGTCCGGGTTATGCTCGAAGATCGAATCGTAACGGCTGCGGCTTCCTCTCGCCTCTCTCCAGGCCGCGCGCTTTTCCAGGGAGAGACTAAAGCTGATCAGCAGCAGCGTGACGATGACCAGGATGAACATCCATGAGAACATGCCGATCCACTCATTCACAGCCAGCCCCTCCTTCCGTTCTCCATTGTTACAGGACATTAACCTAAGGAATGGGAACATAACCGATCGTTCCATGGAATCTGCCGACATGAGGGACATCGTCAGGACGAAATGAATGGCTGATTCCGGAGAGAGCGTTCCGTTCCCCAAGCCTCCTTCCTTAAAGCGCTCCCGCTTCGGTTCATTCCTGTCCGGGCAGGGTACAGGAACACGACGACTCTTTTTTCCTATTCCATCATCAGACAGGAGAGATTGCCTTATGGCGAACAAGCTTGAAGGTGCCGAACTGGAAAATAAAATTGCCGAAGCCTTGCACAAATACGAGTACGGCGTGTTGTCCACGATCGAGGACGACAAGCCGCGCTCTCGTTACATGGCCGTCTTCCATGACGGACTGAACGCCTTGTTTCTCGCCGACCGCAGATCCCATAAGGTCGATCAGCTGGAGGACAATCCGCATGCCAGCCTGCTGCTGGGGCTCGAGGGGCGCAAGCATCCCGGGGTGATCGTGGACATGCAGGGGACAGCGAGCATTAAAAAAGACGAGGGCATCGTGAAAGAACTCTGGGAAGATGACATGAGCCAGTATTGGGACGGCCCCGAGGACCCCAACATCGTCGTGCTGGAGCTGAAGCCCGAGACGATCGTTTATACCGAAGGACACAACGAGCAAAGCGTCTGGAAACGGAGCTAGGCTCAGCCTCAAAAAACGGGGTATTTGTTCAACCAATCCGGATGCAGGCCGGATTGGTTTTTTCTCATGATGACAGCAATCCTCCTGTTTGGGCAGAGTCGAACGCGGCGACCGTCATGGGACAGAACGTCTACGTCTCCGGCAATGTCGCCGAGCTGGGAGGCTGGGACACGGCCAAGGCCGCCGGCCCCGCATCCGCGGCAAGCTATCCGAGCTGGACGCTGACCGTCGCGCTGACCGAGGGCTCCGCGATCGAGTTCAAGGCGATCAAAAAAGACGCCTCCGGCAGCGTCGTCTGGGAAAGCGGCGCCAACCGCGCCTATACGGTCAGCGCAGACAATCCGAGCGTGACGTTCGCTTTCCGGAACTGACGGCTAGTCACTGCAGCAAGGGCGGGGCAAGGCAGAAATTCTGCCTTGCCCCGCCCTTTTTTTCCGAAGACCGCCTACCCCCGCAGGAACAGCGCGCCTACCGCCAGCGACAGCAGGATGCCCCATACGGCGTTCAGCTTCAGATATTGAACCATGATGAAAAAGACGGCCGCGATCAGAAACGGCAGGAAGCTGACGATCCCGTTCGCCGGCTTGAAGGCGAACTTGGAGAAATCATAGGCCAGCATCGCCATCATGACGAAGATGACGGGCTGGATGCCCTTGATCATTCCTTTGATGACGGGGTTGTCGCTCAGCTTGATCATGATGCCGGAGAGCGCGACCATGACGAGCGCCGTCGGCAGCACGACCGCGACGAGGGCGACGGCGCTGCCCGCCACTCCGCCGACCTTGTAGCCGATATAACCGGCAAGCTTGGTCGCGATCGGTCCCGGCAGCGCGTTGCCGAACGCCAGCGCCTTGCCGAATTCCTCCGAGCTCATCCAGCCGTAGCGGTTGACGACCTGATCCTGGTAGATCGGAATGATGGACGGCCCGCCGCCGTAGCCGAGCAGCGTGGCGACGCCGAAAGAGTAGAACAAATTCCATAATGTAGAGAGCATAAGACGAACTTCCTTTCCTAGTGGAGCCGAGCCGGCCTACCAGCCGATGGCCATGCCGTCCCCTCTTGGATCGGCCGCGCCGGTCAGCAGCCCCTCGCCGCTGATGACGATGCCCTGCGACTGGCCGGTGACGCCGTCCCAGGCTCCGACGAGCTCGACCGCGTGGCCCCACTGCTCCAGCGTCCGGGCGGTCTGCTCCAGGCCGCGGTTCTCCAGCTTGAGCGAATCGCTGCCCGAGCCCCAGGTCCGGCCGTAGATCCAGCGCGGCAGCGCCAGCGCTTCCTGGATGCTGCAGCCGTAGTCGAGCAGGCCGGTGATGACCGACAGCTGCGTCTGCGGCTGGCCTTCGCCGCCCTGCGTTCCGACGAGGGCGTACGGCTTGCCGTCCCTCGTAATCATGGCCGGCATCAGCGTATGGAACGAGCGCTTGCCGGGCGCGAGCACATTGGGACGCGCCGGATCCAGCGAGAAGAACGAGCCCCGGTTCTGCATGAGCACGCCGGTCTCCTCGGGCATGTAGGCCGCCCCAAAATCATAATACAAGCTCTGGATAAAAGATACCGCATTTCCTTCCCCGTCCACGACTGCCGCATACGCGGTATCCTGGCCCATCGCCGGAGACAGATGGGGAGCCGGATCGGGGAAGCTGCGGTCGATTTCCTCATACAAATGCCTGGCATAGGATTTGGACAGCAGCCGCTCCAGCGGGATATGCGCGAAGTCGGGATCCGTCAAATAGCGGTCGCGGTCGCGGAACGTCTTTTTGACCGTCTCGGCCATGAGATGGTAGAACTCCGCGGATTCCCTCGGCACGGCCGACAAATCCGTATTTTCCAGCACGTTCAGCATCATGAGCGCCGAGAACCCCTGCGAGTTCGGCGGCATCTGATGAACGTCATAGCCCCGGTAGTTGACGGAGATCGGCTTCACCCATTCGCCTTGATGGGAGGCGAAGTCCCCTTCCGTCAGCAGGCCGCCGTCGCGCCGCATGCCGTCTACGATCCTCTGCATGACGGAGCCGGAATAAAAGGCGTCCCGGCCGCCGGCCTGCAGCTCCCGCAGCGTGCGGGCCAGCTCCGTCTGGATCAGCCGGTCGCCGATGCCGAGCAGAATGCCATGAGGGAGGTAGATCTCCGCGAGCGGAGCGCAGGCCGCAAGCTCCTTACCGTTCGCGAGCATCCAGCGATGCAGGTTCGGAGAGACCGGGAAGCCCTTCTCCGCATACTGGACGGCGGACTCCAGCAGCTCTTCCCACGGAAGGCGTCCGCTGCGCCGCCATACTTCCCACCAGGCGTCGACCATGCCCGGCACCGTGATGGAGCTGCGCACCCCGCGCTGGGGAATGGCGCTCTCCCCCGCATCGAGGTAAACGCCGGGATGCAGCCCGCTGCCGGCGCGGCCGCTGCCGTTGTATCCTTGCAGCCCGCCGCTCGCCGCATCGTAGAGCATGAAAAAGCTGTCTCCCCCGACACCGGTCATATGGGGATACACGACTCCAAGCGACGCGCTGATCGCTACCGCCGCATCGGCGGCGCTGCCTCCGCGCCGGATCATGTCGCGTCCGACCTCGCTCGCGATGTAGTGGGGAGCCGCCACCATGCCCTGGTAGCCCATCGGCATGACCGGCTTCATGACACCGCCTCCTCATAAGCCTGCAGCGCCGCCTGCACGGCCGCTCCTGCAGGCAGGTCGGCCCCGTGCCGCAGCAGCACCGCCTCCAGCGCACCGAGCAGCAGCAGAACGTTGCGCCTGCTGCAGCTGAAGCCCATCGTGCCGATCCGCCAGATCCTCCCCTTGAGCGGACCGAAGGAGCTCGCGATCTCGATGCCGAACTGCTCCAGCAGCATGGACCGCACCGATTCGCCGTCGATGCCGGCCGGTATCTCGATGCAGGTGACGACCGCCAGCTTGCAGGCCGGATCTCCGTAGAAGACATGGCCCATGGCGCCAAGGCCTGCCATCAGCGCTCCTTCATGGAGGCGGTGGCGGGCGAAGCGGGCTTCCAGCCCTTCCTCCAGCACGAGGCGCACGCCTTCGCGGAGCGCATACAGCATGGAGGTCATCTCGGTATGGTGGTTGAGCCGTGCCGGACTCCAGTAATCCTGCAGCTGGCCGAGATCGAGGTAGTTGCTGCGGATGACGCTCCGCCCTCCCTCCGCCTCGGCAGGCGGCTGCAGCAAGGCGCGCCTTGTTGTGGCAGAGCTTGCGCTGGATGCGGATGGCGCTGACGGGGATGATGCTGACACGGATGGCGCATAGGCAGCCGGCGACTGCAGGCCGCGCTCCACCCGCTTGCGCGCGAGCAGCTTGCGTTCGGCGCGGTCGTTGTAGGTGACCGGCGCCATGCCGGACGGCACGGAGAGGCACTTCTGCGCCCCTCCGATGACGGCATCCAGGCACCAGGCATCGGTCTCGACCGGCACGCCGCCGAGCGTGGCGACGGCGTCCACGGCGATCAGAATATCCCGGTCCCGGCAGGCGCGGCCGATCTCGGCGAGCGGCTGCACACGGCCCGTCGATGTTTCGCCGTGTACGATCAGCACAACCTGCGGCCTGCATTCCTCGATAGCGGCGATGACTTCGTTGGATTCAAAGACAGTGCCCCATTCTTTCTCTATTGTATAAACCTCCGCCCCGAGCCTCTGGGCGATTTCCTGCAGCAAATAGCCGAACCGTCCGAAAATCGGGACGAGCACCCGGTCTCCCGGCTCGATCAGAGCGGTCAGCACCGCCTCGATGCCGGATCTGGACGTGCCGTCGACCGGATAAGCCCAGCGGTTCGTCGTCCGGAACAGCTCCCGCAGCATCTCCATCGTCTCGTTCATGAGGCCCGTGAACTCCGGATCGAACTGGCCGAGGATGCCGTGGCTCATCGCCCGCAGCACCCGGGGATCGACCTCCACAGGTCCAGGCGTCATGATGATTCTCGGAGACGGGGACAGGTCGGCATATCGTTTCATGGCACTCTCTCCTCATAAGCTAGCTCGTATAATACGTCCATCAAAACGGCCAGCCCCCGCTTCAGGTCCTCAGGCTCCGTATATTCCAGCGGGGAATGGCTGATGCCGCCGCGGCTCGGCACGAACAGCATCGCGGTCGGGCAGATGCCCTGCAGCAGCTGCGCGTCATGCCCGGCTCCGCTCGCCATCCGGCGGCTGCAGAGGCCGAGGCCCGCAGCCGAAGCTTCCAGCATGGCCGCAAGGCCGGGATGCATCGGAGCCGGAGCCGCATCCATCCACAGCGTGGATTCCAGCTTCAAGCCGCGGCGGTCCGCGATCGCGCCGAAGGTGCGGAGCAGCCCGCTGCAAAAGGCGTCCAGCCCGGCTGCATCGTCATGCCGCACATCCAGCGTGAATGCCGCCTCGCCCGGCACGACGTTGACCGTGCCCGGCTGCACCTCGATGCGCCCGCAGGTCGCGACGAGC
>NZ_CBRA020000117.1:0-22313 GCF_000469945.2 Paenibacillus sp. P22
GGGCGGAACGGGCGGCGCGGCGCCCTACTTCCGCGACTACGTCCGCCAGACGGCCGTCGACCAGCTCGGCCTGGACGAGCATCTCATCAGCGAAGGCGGCGTCCGCATCTACACGACGCTGGACCCCGCGGCGCAGAAGGCCGCGGAGCAGGCCATCCGCGCCTCCATTCCGGGAAGCTCGCAGCAGCAGGCCGCTCTCGTCGCCATCGATCCCCGGACCGGCTATATCAAGGCGATGGTCGGAGGGCTCGATTACCGGAGCGGTCCGTTCAACCGAGCGCTCGCAAGACGGCAGCCCGGCTCGTCGTTCAAGCCGGTGCTCTATCTGGCCGCGCTGCAGAGCGGACTGACAGCCGTGACGCCGTTCACCAGCGCCCCGACCGTCTTCGCATACGACGAGGGACGCAAAAGCTATGCTCCCCGCAACTACAACGACCATTACACGGGCGGGCCGATCTCGATGCGCGACGCCATCGCGAGCTCCGACAACACGTACGCGGTCAACACGATCATGCAGGTAGGCGCGGACAAGGTGATCGCCACCGCCAGAGCTCTCGGCCTCAGCTCCCCGATGCAGCCGGTTCCGTCGCTCGCGCTCGGCACCTATCCCGTCAGCCCGCTGGAGATGGCATCCGCCTTCGGCACGCTGGCAGCGGGCGGCCTCCGGGCGGAGCCGGTGTCGATTCTGCGCATCGAGGACAGCAAGGGAGAGACTCTCTATGAGGCCCATCCCCGCCTCTCGAGAGCGGCAGCCGCTCCTTACGCCTATGTGCTGACCAGCCTCATGGAAAGCGTGTTCGAGACCGGAGGCACCGGCAGCCGCGTCTCGGGCATGATCCGCCGGCCGGTCGCCGGCAAGACCGGCACGACCGCAAGCGATGCCTGGCTCGTCGGCTATACGCCGGAGCTGGCTACCGCCGTATGGACCGGCTATGACAAGAACCGCCGCCTGACCTATTCGGAAGCCCATCGCGCCGCGCCGATCTTCGCTTCCTTCACGGAAAAGGCGCTCGAGGGAGTGACGCCGAAGCCGTTCATCGTTCCCGACGGGGTCGTCAGCGTCGCCGTCGATCCCGCGACCGGATTGAAAGCCGCCGCCGGCTGCTCCGGATGGAGGATGGAGCTGTTCGTGTCGGGCACGGAGCCTCAGGGCTTCTGCCGGGAAGAAGCTCCCTCCGGCAGCGAAGCGCTTCCGAAGCCGGAGCCCCAGGGCCGGCCCGCTGCCAAGGGGTGGCTGGAAGGCGTCCGCCGCTGGTGGCGCAGATGAAACGGCGGCGGCGGACGTCAATTGGATGATTAAGGGAGAGGGCTGGAGTATAATGAAAAGGAATGACCGGATGATCAGGCACGCGACTATGAAAAAGGCAGGTGTCGACGGATGAAAGATCTCATGAACAAAGCTTTTTCCCTGGGGCTGGGGCTTGCCGCCTCGACCCGGGAGCAGGCCGAGAAGCTGGCGCAGGAGCTCAGCGCCAGAGGCGACATGAGCAAGGCCGACTCCCAGCAGTTCGTCAGCAGCATGATCCAGCGCGGGCAGGAAGCGAAGGGCAGCCTGGAAACGTTCGTCCGCGAGCGCGTCAAGGCCGTCACCGACGAGCTCAATCTCGTCCACCGGGAGGAATTGCAGCGGCTTGAGAAGCGGATCGCCGACCTGGAGTCCCGTCTCGGCATTCCTTCGGAGCATGCCGCCGCGACGGCCCCGGGCAGCACGCAGCTGGAGCAAGGCGCCTATGAAGGGACCGGCAAGGCCGGACCCGGAGTTCCGCCCGTCGTCGATCCCGGACCCGGACATCCGGAGACATCCGGACACAGCTCCGTCTCCGCCGTGACGGACGAGGCGGCGGAACAATCCTCCCGTCTGCGGGAGGAAAGAGACTCGCTTCAGGACGGCAAAGAAGAATGATGCTCGGCCGCCGAATCCGCCATCTGCAGCGCTACAGGGAAATCCTGCTCGCCTTCGCGCGCAACGGGTTCGGCTACTTCGTGCGGGAGCTCGGCCTCCTGAAGCTCATTCCCCACTGGAGAACGGTGGAGGAGCCCTCCCATACCGCGGCAAGGACGACCGGAGAACGAATCCGGTCTTTTTTGCAGGAGCTCGGTCCCGCCTTCGTCAAGCTCGGACAGATCGCCAGCACCCGGCATGATCTGCTCCCGGCCGACATCGTCGAGGAGCTGCGGCAGCTGCAGGACAAAGTTCCCCCCTTTTCATTCGAAGAAGCCCGGAGGGTGATCGAGGAGGAGCTGGGCGCTCCTCTGGAATCCGTCTTCCTGGAATTCGGCCGCGAGCCCGTCGCCGCCGCCTCGATCGGACAAGTCCACTATGCAAGGCTGCTGTCCGGGGAGGAGGTCGCCGTCAAGATCCAGCGTCCCGGCATCCGCAAGATCGTGGACACCGACCTTGAAATCCTGCTCGATCTGGCCCGGATCGCGGAGAACCGGCTGCAGTGGGCAGCCCAATACCAGGCAGCGGAGCTGGTGGAGGAGCTCGCCGCGTCGCTGGCTGCGGAGCTGGACTACACGCTGGAAGGGCGCAGCGCGGAGCGGATCGCCGCCCAGTTCAAGGACAACCCGAGAGTGCGGGTGCCGGCCATATATTGGGATCTTTCCTCCAAGCGGGTCCTCACCATGGAATTCATGCGGGGCATCCAGCTGCATGACCGGGAGAAGCTGCGCCGGGAAGGCTACGAGCTGAAGGCGATCGCCGAGAGCGTCGCCGGCGTCATTCTGGAGCAGATTTTCGTCTCCGGCCTCTTTCACGCCGATCCCCACCCGGGGAACATCCTTGTCATGGAACGCCCGGAGGCCGCCCCCGGCAAGCCCGTTCCGGAGGCGGACAAGCAGAAGCCGGTCATCGGACTGCTCGACTTCGGCATGACGGGCCGGCTGACGCCGGGAATGAAGGGCCACTTCGCCTCGCTCGTCATCGCCCTGCGCCGCCAGAGCACCGATGGCGTCATCAAGGCGATCGACGAGATGGGGCTCATTCCGGAGGATGCGGACTGGCGGGAGCTTCGACGGGACGTAGACAAGCTCAGGGAAAAATACTACCAGGTGCCCTTCAGCGAAATCAGTCTGGGCGAGTCGGTTACGGATTTATTCCATGTTTCCTACAAGCACCGCATCCGGATGCCGTCCGATTTCATGCTGCTCGGCAAAGCCCTGCTCACGCTCGAAGGCGTCATCACCGCTCTCGATCCGGAATTCAGCGTTGTCAGCGTGGCGGAGCCGTTCGGGCGAAGGCTGCTGCTGGAAAGGCTGCATCCCGGGCGTCTGGCCGAGTCCGCAGCCGGCTATGCGATCGAATACGCCTCGCTGCTGAGCGAGATCCCCTCCCGCCTGCGCAGCCTTGGCCGCATCCTCATGCGCGGCAAGCTGCCGCTGGAGCTGGCGGTTCCCGACGTCGACCGGGTCATGCAGCGGCTCGACCGGATCAGCGGCAGGCTCAGCTTCAGCATCGTCCTTCTTAGCTTCAGCATCATCATGGCCGGCCTCATCGTCGGCTCCTCGCTGGGCCGCCAGCCCGGCCTGCTGTCCCGGATTCCGGCCCTCGAGATCGGCTTCGGAATCGCAGCGGCGATGTTCTTCTACATGCTGGTGTCCATCTTCCGCTCCGGCAAGAAATAATACCGCACGAAGCCCCTCGCGGCAGGCTGTACGCGAGGGGCTTTTTTTTTCATGCCGGAGAGGAGAGGAAATGAGCGCGCGAAGAAGCTACAATAGAGAAAAACAGGAACGGGAGGGCGCTTGGATGAGGGTGACGATTCAAGATATCGCCAATGCCGCCAACGTGGCGAAATCCACGGTTTCCAAGGTGATGAGCGACTCGCCGCGCATCTCCGATGCGACCAAGCAGCGGATCCGCGCCATCATGCGCGAAATGAACTATACGCCAAGCAGCCTCGCGACCCAGCTGGCCCGCCAGAGCAGCTTCAACATCGGCATGCTCGTCGATATGACCCAGCGCGAGGATTTCCTCAATGCATTCTTCTACAATATCATCGGAGGCGTGGAGAGCGTCATCGGCCCGCTCAGCTATGAGCTGACGATCTCGAACGTGCAGTACCACCAGAACGGGCCGAGCTATATGGAGAGGCTGGTGCGCAGCCGGCGCGTGGACGGCTGATCGCCAGCAGCGAGCTGCTCACCGCCGACAACACGGCCGAGATGATGGATCTCGAATTCCCGCTCGTCTCGATCGGCGAGAACGGAAGCAACGTACACTGGGTCGATTACGACAATCGGCGCGGCGGCTACATGCTGACGGAGCATCTGCTGTTGCGGGGCTGCTCCTCCGTCGCTTTCATCGGCGGCCACGTAGGAGGCAGCTTGTACGACAAACGCTTCAGAGGCTACCGCGATGCGCTATCGGCGGCCGGAATCGGATTCAACCCTGATTGGGTGCTGGAAGGAACCGCCGACGAGCATGGCGGGTATGACATGGCGGTTACGCTGTTGTCGGAAGGCAGCCGTACGGACGGCGTCGTCTGCATGAGCAACTATGCGGCTGCCGGCCTGCTGCGCGCGGCGGACAAGCTCGGCGTTCGGGTGCCGCAAGATCTTCTCGTCACCGCTTTCGACGATTATCCCCTGTCGGCATTCACCTCGCCTCCGCTTACCTGCCTTCACATCGACACGTTCGAGCTGGGCATCGAGGCGGGCAGGCTGCTCATGCAGCGGCTCTCCGATCCCGCCCTGCCGCGCCAATCGCGGCTGCTCGAGCCTAAGCTCATCGTCCGCGAATCGACGGGCTGACCTTTTATCCTTTGGGGGTCACCCCCATCATGCCGTGCAGCATGATCTGAAAGTTGGACACGTAGACCGTCCGGGAGAACTGGCTCCGGATATGCCTTGTCGCCCGGCTACGGATGCCTTCGCGCAGGCTCCTGTCGTCCATCAGCTTCAATGCCTGCTGGACCGCACCCTCGACGTCCCCCCGGGAGTACAGCTTGCCGGTGACATCATGGACGAGGAACCTGCGAATGCCGTCCGAATCCGTGGACAGCACCGGACAGCGGCATAACATCGCCTCGGCGACCGCATAGCCGAAGCCTTCCAGAATGGAGGTCGAGCAGAGAAATCCCCCCGAATCCCCGATCAAGCTCATATAGTCCGCCATCTGGCTATGGGGAATATTGGAGTGGCGGATCACTCTGGAGGCTCTCGGCGAGGTCGCCAGCCAATGCTGGAACGCCTCCTGCTCCGGGGCTTCGAACAGCGCCGCATCTCCAAACATCCACATTCGCAGGTCTGGCTTGAAATCCATGAGGCGCTCGCCGATGGCGATAAATTCCCTCCAGTTCTTGTTCGCCTCGATCCTCCCCACCCATCCCATGACGGGATATGGCGGCGGCGGATAGTCGCTGTAGCCGAAGTTCTCGGTATCCAGCGGATCGTCAAAGCAGAATTGGGGAATTTCCGGAAACCGGGATCTCATCAGGTGCTGCAAATGAGCGGTCTGGGGGTACAACAGCCCATCGGCATGCTGCCGGATCAGCGCCGTAAACGCCGTTATCGTGCTTGTCGCCGTTTCCAGCGTGCCCAGGCCCTGCACCTCATAGATCAGCCTGCCCCGATAGCCGCTTTGCCGGATTCGCTCCAGCGTGAAAATATCCGTACAAACGACGACGGCATCATACTGTTCGCGGAGGACCAGAGCCTTGACAGCCTCGGGATCTTTCAGTACGAAGGTGGGGATGTCACGGATGTTGCTGAATCCGTTCCCGTCGTGGGTATACAGGAGATGCACCTCATGCCCGGCTTCCATCAGCGCCTTGCCCCGAATCCGGTTGAGCGTCTCCATTCCCCCGCTTGGATTATAGAAGGTCAGCAGCAGTTTCATTCCCTCTCATCCTCCTGCGGCGATGATGCCGCCGATCAGTTGGCGAAGCCGGTCCGTGTAGAACAGCTCCAGAAATATATTCGGCTTTACCGTCGACGGGCCTGCCGTCAGCCGCGGGACGGCATTTCGGGTACCGATGGGGAAATAAAACGAGATGGCGTCCGGATTCTGATTGGCCCGAATGTATTCGAACAGGGCATCGACATCATGCGGCAGCGTAAAGGCATCTTGCCCCAGCACCATCACATACGGCGTCGTCACCTCTTGAAGGGCATGGTGGATAGCCGGCGTGACGCCGACCCCGGGCAAAAATTCGAATTTCGTCGTCGGATGGGAGAGCTGGGAAAGCACCGAAGCCGGCTGCCCGTCGTATGAAAGGTCGATGACATGGCAGCGGTAGTTGCTGTACGTCTGCTCATACAGGCTCTCCAGAGCCGTCTTCTCTTCCTCCAGAGCCGTCACGAGCGGGAACAGCACGGTCAGCTCGGGCTTGATTCCTCTGCGGGTGCGCGCCTGCAGCCGGGTCTGATGGAAGGCATGGCGCCATCTGCGATGCTGGGCCGGCGCCTGCAGCGATACCGAGATGCTGTGCTCCGAATTGACACGGTAATCGACCAGTTCGACCGGGATATGCCGGATGCGGCAATGATCGGTCAGGCGCAGCCAGAAGTCGTAATCCTCGACCGGCTCCATGCCATATCCGCCGATCATGCGGGCAAATATCGCCTTATACATGAACGACACCCCGACAATGCTCGATTCGAGCAGCTTCTCCTGCGGCTGCGCCTGGTATTGGCGCCGAGCAGCCAGCTCCGCTTCCGAAGAGATCACGTTGCCATGATCGTCGATGCCCCGGAAGGAGCTGTATACAAGTCCGAGCTCAGGCGGCCCCTTGGCAAGCTCCCGGCGCAGCACCTCCACAAAGCGGGGGTGATACACATTGTCGCTGGAAACCCAGGTCAGGTATACAATGGACGGGTCCTTGAACAGGATGTCGAACCCGGTGTTCAAGGCGCTTGCCACCCCTCCGTTGACCGGACATACGACGATTTCCACCCGTTTGTCTCCCTGCGTCCCGGCTCTTACAAGCGGTTCCATCTCCGGAGCGCCATCCACGACGATGACGAGGCGGAACCCTTTGCGGGTCTGGTTCCGAACCGAATGAATAGCCGCGCTGAGCAGCGCCGGATCCTGCTTGTAAACCGGCATGACAATGCCGACATCCGCCATCGCCCGCACCTCCCGTGGTCAATATCGCATCTTTCATTTTATGTAGCTCTCCCCCGTCTCATGTCGGTTTCCGGGGGAGGCTTGGCCTCCAGTCACGCAGACACAGGGTGTTAGCCGGAATATCCGGTGAAGTTGAAGCTTTCCGGTCCGACCCTCAGAATGCCCGCAACCGAAGAGGTGACGTACACGCTGTAGGTCGCCGCCGAGCTCGTCGACGCCCCGGAATCGGAGCCCTCGAGCTTATCGCCCGGGGGCCGACTTCCGCCGCCTGGATCGCCTGGTTGAGGGAAAAGACGTTCACGCCGGCAGCTGCGCTGGCCCCTCGAACCACATAGATCGAAACCATCGTATCCGCCGGCGTCGTCGGCTGCTGGAAGGTGACCACGCCGGAGAACTCGACCCGGATGAGTCCGGATGTGCCGGCGGACAGATTCAGCGTCTGCTGCGCGACCAGCTGAAGGACTCCCGCCGTCGGAATCGGGATGGACAGGGAGTTGCCGTAGCTCGCATTCTGCGATGCGCGTGAATCGAGGAATATCGTCATCTCTATCACCTCTTCTATTAACATAGCATTCCTCTCATCCTATGCCGCTAGATTCCGAAGTGACCTGGGCACCCGCCGCAAGCAGCTGCCCTTGCAGGCGCGCGGAGCGGGCCGGATGCACTCTCGCCTTCCGAGAAGCACGGCGCCGATCGCCCTCAGGGATGGAAAAGCCCGCATCCGTAATGGCGGATGCGGGCGGAAGATGGCTATAAGGGCCGGATCATTTCTTGGCCGAGGAGTAATAAGAGCGCAGGGCATCGCCCACTCCGAGCGGATTGCGCCGAAGATCCTTGGCGCTGAAGAACAGCTCTCCCGTCACGCTGCCGGTCAGCTGATCGTAATCCAGCTGACGGATGATTTCCGAGGAGCTTTGCCATCCCGCTTCGGCCGTTCCCAGCTTGTAGGGAGAGTGGCCGATATAGAGATCGACTCCAGTGCCCTTCACCGTTGCCGTCCACCACTCCGCAACCTTCTCGTACGGGGCGGTCGGATGCGCGAAGCTCCAATAGATCTGCGGCGCCACATAATCGAGCCAGCCCTGCCGCACCCAGAGGCGCACATCCGCGTACATGCCGTCATATGTGCTCGTGCCCGCCTTCGTATCCGAGCCCTCGGGATCGGCGGATTTGTTGCGCCAGACGCCGAACGGGCTGATGCCGAAGCGTACGGCGGGCTTTTGCGCATGGATGCTTTCGCTGAGCTGGCGGACAAAGGCGTTGATGTTGTCCCGCCGCCAGTCGGCCTTGCCCTTCAAGCTCCCGGCGCTGTACAGCTTATAGACGGCTTCGTCGTCGAACGAGCTGCCGGACGGATAGAAGTAATCGTCGAGATGCACGCCGTCGATGTCGTAACGGGTTACGACCTCCATGATGGCATCAATGATGGACTGGCGGGCTGCGGGTATGCCGGGATTGATGTAAGGCTTGCCGCCCGAGCTGACGATCCATTCCGGATGCTGGAGCATGATGCTGCCGGGATCCAGCTTCGTCGTGTCGGACGTGGTCGACGCCCGGAAAGGATTGAACCAGGCATGGAATTCCATGCCTCTCCGATGCGTCTCTTCAATCATGAAGGCCAGCGGATCGTAGTCCGGGGCCAGACCTTGCTTGCCGGTCAAATAAGAGGACCAGGGGACGAGAAGGCTCGGGTACAAGGCATCTCCCGACGGCCGCACCTGCACGAAGGCCGCATTCATCCCGAGCCGCTGCAGGTCGTCCAGCAGCTGCACGTATTCCTGGCGCTGCTTGGCTCCATCCTTGTACGAAGCCGTTGACGGCCAGTCCAGATTGTAGACGGTCGACACCCAGGCTCCGCGCAGAGGCGCCTGCAAGCCCGGGCCCGGAACGACCGTGCCGCCGCCGGGCTGCGAGCCCGAGCCGGAGCCCGGCTGGCTCCCCGTCCCCGTACCTGGCTGAGCTCCTGTTCCGGTGCCGGGGTCGCTGCCCGTTCCTGTTCCCGGCTGAGCCCCTGTTCCAGACTCGCCTCCCGGTCCGGCCGGGGAAGACAGCGAGATTTTTCGGCTGGAAGCGTTCCAGTCGACGCTCAGCCCTAGCTGTTCCCCGACAAATCTCAACGGAACCATCGTCCGGCTCTGCTTCGTCTCCACCGATGCGTCCAGCGATATTTTGGCGCCGTTCACGACGGCGTAGTTCTGTCCCATCCTCAGGGTGATGACGCTGCCCGACATGGAGATCCGGGCCGTCTTCTCTTTTGCGGACCAGTCGACGGTAGCGCCCAGCCCTTCGCTTACGACGCGAAGAGGCACCATCGTCACGTTGACCTTGGGCAGGATATACGGCGGGGCTTCACTCGCCAGCTGTTGTCCGTCCAGATAAATGCCGATGGCGGATGCCGCCGACGCATCGGCCTGCCACGCGCCCGGAACGAATGACGCTGCCGTTGCCGCGATCAAGGAGAGCGCCAGCTTCCTGCGGATGCTCCCTGCCGCTTCTGCTCGGTTGAACCTCATGTGAACGTCTTCATTCCTTCCTCTGTGCATACTTTTCCGCTGGTTCTTGCGAATTTGCATCAGACAGTTAGACGCCGGCTTGACCGCAATAGTTGCTTTAATCTTCCTCTTCATCCGAAGGAGGAAAACGGTCATATCCCGTAAAATGATGTAGAAACAGGCGATTTCACGGGGCAAAAGCCTAAATTCAGAGGAATTCAGCCTATAATTGAATATTCTGATTATTTAAATAATTGTAAAGATGAGGTATAATGAAATCACTCCACAGGGGAAGGGGATAGTCCAATGGAGACGGTTAGCGAAGCGTGTCCCGAAGCCGACGGCAATGCCGCCAGGCTGGCAAGAAGAGAGCAGCTGATGCTGCTGAGCGGGCATGCGGGTCCTGAAGTCTGTTGCGTACATGAACCGGTAATCCAATCTGTATGGAGAAAGCGAAATCTAAGAAGGAAGCAAGCGTCAGGTTACGCAAGCTGCTGGGAATGGAGTGTAAGCGTCTAATTGAATAGGAACTGGTTAAGCAGGAAATAGGGCTTTCGGTTGTCAGCGGACAAGCGAAAGCCCTATTTGTGCTTGAAGGGACTCAAGCGGGTATACTAAGCAGAAATCTGTTCAGGAGGCCGCAAATGCTCATGCTTACGTTGAATAATCTGGAGCATCCCCTCTGGCCCGCAGCCCGCCGGATCTACGAGGAAGCGTTCGCTCCGCACAGCCGCAAGCCGGAAGCGCTGATCCGCGCCATGCTGGAGCGAGGCCTTGCTCTCGTGCATATTCTCGCCGAGAGAGACGGCGGCGAGATGAGCCCCGTCGCCATCGCTCTCGCAGGCCCAAGCGGCGGCGGACGCGTGCTGGTCGTCGACTATCTCGCCGTCGATTTCAGACGAAGAGGCCATGGATACGGAACCCTCCTGCTCGCCAAGCTCGACGAATGGGGCGGACGGCATGCCGCCGGCGCGCTCGCGCTGCTGGTGGAAGCCGAGGCAGAAGCTACGGCAGACAACCGGCGCCGGATCCGGTTCTGGGAACAAGCCGGCTTCCATGCTACGGGGTATGTCCACCGCTATATCTGGGTGCCGGAGCCGTACCGAGCCCTCTACCGTCCGTTCTCGTCCGGCAGCGGCCTGAGTCGGGACCAAGAAGCGCTGTTTCTGGAAGGCGACGGCCAACAGCTGTTCCGCTGGATATCCGACTTCCACCGGCGCTCGTACAAGGGGTTCAAGGAAGAGGACTGATGGAGGAATGCGTACGGGTCAAGCTTGCTTGGGCAAAGGGCCTTCTGCGCCTCATCCGCCCGCTTGCTCCAACCGCCCCCCTGCCATCAGGCAAACGCCGGCAGGAGGTCGGCATGCGCCTCCAGCATCCGGTCCAGCGCTGCATAAGCCGTCTCCTTATCCTCGATAGCCGGATCCAGATCGACTGCCTTGCGGGCAAGCTTCCGGTCTCCGGCAACCGCGGCTTGAGCTACAAGCTCATGCACGTCGGAGAGCTGGCGGATGACTTCCGCCAGCGCAGGCGGCAGTTCCGGAAGAGGCTCGGCTTCCAGCTTGCCGCCGCGAACTCGGACCGGCACCTCAACAATTCGTTCCGGCGGCAGCTCCTGAATCGCATGGCCATTGGCGACGTTCAGAATGTCCAGACGCCCGTCGCTTCCCGCGGCGAGCGACAAGGCGAGACCAACCGGATGCTCCCAGCTGCCGTGTCGGAAGATGCCGGAGTCCTTGGCGTCGAGCGTGCCTGCGGCGATTGCCCGAAGCTCCTCGAGCCGAAGGCTGCGTTCAGCGGCCGAGCCGTGATAAGGCGGCTCCTGGGGATACCGGATTCCCGGCTGTACGGGCAAATACTCGGCATGATGATCGACAGCCCCCCGCCGCCACCGCCCCCGTACTGCCCGAGCCAGCGCTTCATGACGTCCAGCTCCCGCTGCAGATCCTCGTCCAAGCCGCTCCAATCCCCGTGTTCCACGAAGCTCCTCAGCTCCGGCAGCAGATCCGCTCCGCTCTGCTTGTCCTTCATGGAGAGCACCCAGGCGAAATGGTTCAGGCCTCCGGTGACGATGTCCACCTCATGCGGCTTCCTGCCGATCAGGCCAGGCAGCAAGCCATAGCCTTGCCCGCTGCGATGGGCGATGTTGCAAAATCCGGCGACCCCGACCGAGCTGAATCTCGCCACGGCCGTCACGACTCGCGGCATCGGATTCGTGACATCGAGCAGCAGGGCTGCGGGGCAGAGCCGTTCCATGTCCCGGGCCAGCTCCATGGCCATGGCGATGGAGCGGAATGCTCCCAGCATGCCGCCAAGTCCCCCGCATTCCCGAGCCTGGTCGTCCAGTCCGAATTGCTTCAGGATATCAAAGTCCATCTTCCAGCGAAGCGCTCCCTGCGGAGCAGCAGAGAGGATGACGAAGTCCGCGCCCGGCAGCGCCTCTTCCCTGTTGTCCGTCTCCGAGACGAGGAGATCGACCCCGTGCTGCCGGGCAAGAGCCCGGCCCGCTCCTGCCATCGCGGCGGCCGCCTCCAGATTCAAGTCCACCAGCACGAGCTCTCCCTCCATGCGATGCTTGACGATGCAGTCTTCGAGGACGGTCGGTGCAAACACGAAGCTGCCTCCTCCGATCAGAACGATTTTCATCCCGCTTTGCTCCTTTGGACGGCTTCGATACTTGCGGCGCCGGACAAAATGCCGGGCTTGCCGCAGAAGTCCGTTCTTCTATATTGTAGAGAGAAGATCGGCAGGGACGGAATAACCATCCCGGCTCATCGCCAAGCTATTGTTAGCCAAAACGGACATTCCCTGCGGACGCAGCCGCCGCGTATACGGGGTGGAAGCACTCGCGGCGGGAGGTTCGCGCCGCCTATATCCATTCCTGCAGGATGAAAAGGAGCTCGGCCATTTGGAAACCCGCGATTACCGCCCTTTTATGCTGGAGAGCCTGTCGGAACGGCTGTACCTGTACGGGCTGCAGGTCAATAACGTCCGGCAAGGATTCACCAGTCTGCGGCATGTGCATCACCGGATGGTGGAAGTGAACCTGGTTCTGGAGGGAGTCCAGGAGGTCATTGCCGGCAAGGATTCCTTCCTTCAGCATCCGGGAGATTTCGTGCTGATCCATCCGGGGCAGATTCACGAATTCCGCAGCGCGGGCAGCGGCAGCCTCACTTATGCCGTGTTCCACCTGCAATGCGATGATCTCGGCCTGACCGAGCTGCTGGAGCGAAAAAACAAAGTCCTGTATTCCGCCGGTTCCAGCCTCGCTCTCGAGCTTGCGCCTAAAATGGACAGGCTGCTCAACGAAGCTGCGGAACAAGGCTCCCGCCTCGCCGTCCTCGGCGAGGCATGCGCCATGATGGCCGCTGCGGAGAAATCTCTGCGGCTTGAGCCGGACCGCCAGGATTACGGACGGGAAGCCCTTGCCGGACGGCTGGCGGCCGAAATCGAAGGCGCGCTTGCCCAGGCATGGGACGGCGAATCCGGCATGCCCCGGATCGAGACTCTCGCTTCCCGCATCGGCCTCAGCAGCCGCCATGCCGGCAGGCTGTTCCGGGAGGTGTTCCACATGTCCCCGGGCCGCTATCTGGCCATGCTCCGCGAGCAGGAGGCGATGCGCCTGCTGGCCGCAACGCCGGCTGCGGTGGAGGAGATCGCGCATGCGGTCGGTTACCGCGACGTGCAGAGCTTCAGCCGCCAGTTCCGCAAATGGACGGGTCAAAGCCCGTCCGGGTTCCGCCGTGCCGCCGGAGAAGGCGCCGCCCACTATTTGACGCCGCTGAGCCGCCGCGGCATGGAGGGATAATAGGCACCCACCCAGCCTCCCCGCACTCAGGCCGGAGCGACGCTTCGGCCTAAAAGGCTTGCAGCTGTCAGCTGCAAGCCCTTTTTAAGGATGGAGAAGTTATTTATGGATCAGTTTCCTTATCAGCCATATAAGAAGGACAATGAACACTACCAGCACGAGCATGCCGCTGAACCCGAATCCGCTAAAGATACGAACCCCCCTCTCGTAAGATGATTCACCCTTCCTTCCCATTCCTTCCCGTATAACCCATTTCCTGCTCACAGGAGAAAATGAGCCCGACAAAAAAACCTCCGCAGCAGCCGCTCGAAGCGGCCGACGGAGGTTGGATGAGAAGCCTGGATGCTCAGCCTTCCAGCTGTTCCTTGAGCGCCGCGGGGGAATTCTCCCACCACTCGGCGTTGTTCTCGATCAGCAGCTTTTTGAGCGCCTGCTTGTCGGAAGCCGGCAGCTCCTCCAGCATGAACCGGCGCTTGATCGCATAGTCCAGGTTGTTGACATGCTGGGCGAGAATCTTCCAGCCGCGGCGGATTTCCGGATCAACCGTCATCGGACAGGCTGTCGCTCCCGCGTAGTAGGAGCCCTCGTCGTCGCGGTCGACGGCTACCCACACGATCCAGCACGGACGGCCGTTCGGAACGGCTTCCTTGTCCGTAAGGAATTTGATGCCCTTCTCTATCTTGCTCTTCGCATGAATCGCGCCGTTATCGATATAAGCCTCGCCGCCGTCGATGATGACCGAGGATACGCGGCTGAGATCGATCGTTCCCGCTCCGAAGCCGCGATGCTCCTTGCTGCTCACGACGTTGAGCGACAGCGAGCGCTTGCCCTTGGCCGGCTGCGCCGCTTCTCCCTCCGGGCTGCCCGGGGATGGCGTTCCTTGATTTTCTTCCATTGCTGATCCCTTCTTCCGTGTGAATAATGAAGTCCAAAATGGCTATAAAAGCCCGTCAAACCGCTAGCTGGCGGGACGGGCCGGGAGTTCGTCCGGATAAATTCCATTTTAGCTAATAATCAGGCAAAAGCAAACATATACATGCCTTAGAAGCTTGTCAACGGGAGGGAACCGGTCCATGGCCTCAAGCCGAACTTGCAAAACACTGCTGCTCGCCCTGCTCTTCACGTCATCTCTTCTCGCCCCGTTCCAAGGCAGCGGACATCACGGACTTACTTCTTATACATATGCCGCTGCCGCTGCCGGAAATGAACCCGGCGTGGAGCCGGCGGCCGAGAGCTCTCCCGCCCCGGAGCCGGAAGCGGAGCCGCTGTCCCGAAGAGTGACCAACTACCAGATCCAGGTCAAGCTGAGCGGACGCACGCTGACCGGGACGGAGACGGTCACCTGGAAGAATCCCGGACGGAAAACCGTGTCGGACATGTATGTCCATCTGTATCCGAATGCCTTCTTGTCGGATAAAACCACGTTCATGAAGGAATCCGGCGGAAAGCTCCGGGACGACAAGGCGACGGCCGGCAGCACCGGCTACATGCGTCTCGACTCCTTCAAGACGGAGGACGGAGAGAGCCTCCTGCCTCGGGTCCACTATGTGCAGCCGGACGACGGCAACAAGGACGACTACACGCTGGCCAAGCTCAAGCTGCCGCAGCCGGTCGCTCCGGGCGAGGAGGTCACGCTCCAGATCGGCTTCACCGTCGGGCTTCCCGAGGTGTTCGCCCGCATGGGCTATTCGGGGGATTTCACGATGGCGGGGCAGTGGTTCCCCAAGATCGCGGCCTACAACACGACCAGCACCGGCACGCGCAGCGCGGAAGGCTGGAACGTGCACCAATACCACGGCAACTCGGAATTCTACAGCGACTTCGGCGTGTATTCCGTCAAGATCGAAGTTCCCGCCGGCTACAAAGTCGCTGCCACCGGCGTCCAGACGAAGCTCGAAGCGGCCAAGGGCGGACAGCAATATACGTTCTATGCCGAGGACGTGCATGACTTCGGCTGGTCCGCCTCGCCCGATTTCCTTTACAGCGAGGAGCCTTTCTCCGCTCCCGGCGTTCCCGGAGTCCGCATCAAGCTCTATCTCGACCCGCTGCACAAGGAGCAGAAAGAGCGTTACATGCACGCCGCCAAATCGGCCCTGGCCAAATACGCCCAGTGGTACGGCAGCTACCCGTACAGCACTCTCTCCATCGTCGTTCCTCCCAAAGGGGCCAATGGCGCCGGCGGCATGGAATATCCGACGCTCGTGACCGCATTCGCCGCCGAGACGGACAATCCCGGCTACAGTCTGGAGCGGACGGTCGTGCATGAGATCGGCCATCAGTACTGGTACGGCATGGTCGCCTCCAACGAGTTCGAGGAAGCCTGGCTGGACGAAGGCTTCACCTCCTACTCCGAGGACAAGGTCATGGAAAGCGAATACGGAGTGGAGCCCCGCACGGCGCTGGAAGCGAGCTACGTCACCGATCCGGCCCCGCTCAAGCTGCTTTCCTGGTCGTTCGGCTCGCACAGCCGGTATGCGGACAATGTCTACAGCCGCGCCAAGCTGGTGCTGACCGGCATCGAGAACCGGGTCGGCACAAACATCATGAGCAAGATCATGCGGACCTATTTCAACCAATATAAATTCAAGCATCCGACCACGGCGGACTTCAAGAAAGTCGTCGAGCAGGTCAGCAAGCAGAACTGGGACGACTACTTCAGCCAGTTCGTGTACGGAGGCGAGATGGCCGACTATTCAGTCGCCTCCATCCGCGTCTCCAAGGCAGCGGACTCCGGCGCCTCCAAAATGTACGAGTCCGACGTGCTCGTCAAGCGGGGCGGCGGCGTCTACGGTCCGGTTCCGGTCACCTTCAAGTTCGCCGACGGCTCTACGGCCTCCCGCACCTGGGACGGGGTGGAATCGGATATGCTCTACAAGCTGACCGCTCCCTCCCCGCTGCTCTGGGCCGCGGTCGATCCGGACCGCACCAACGTACTGGACAACCGGCAGATGAACAACTTCCTGAAGGCCGAGGCTCCCCGCAAGCAGGAGGTCCGGATCAGCCTCGGCATCGTGAAGGCGCTGGAATGGATTGCGGGAGCGTTCGCCTGGTAGCGGCCCGAAGAGAGGAGAGTCTCAAACGTGTCTACTTATCTCAAGCAAGGGTGGCGCCTGACGATCAAACATCTGCCTGTGGCCGTCGCCCTGTTCCTGTACCGGTTGTTGTGGGGATTTTTCCTCTACCGTTATGTCGACTCCATTATCGGACCGCTGCTTCGGCGGTATCCCGGAGCGAACGAGCCTTCGCAAGGGGCGGATGCCTTGTTCTGGGCGGAAGCCCAGTTCCGGCTCATGAAGACCGATCTCGCCCAGCCGTTCCTGTGGACGCTGGCCGCCCTGCTCCTCTCCCGCATGATCGTCACGCCGCTCATCAATGCCGGCCTGTTCTATTCCATTCACCATGCGGCGGCGGGACATGAAGGCGGCACCCTATTCCTTCAGGGCATGCGCAAGGCATGGAAGCCGGTCCTGCTTCTCTATTGGGCGGAAACGCTTCTTGCCGCCGCTCCTCTCTGGTGGCTGGGCTCCCGGGCATGGGATGTAGTCAGGAACGGCTCCTCTCTGCAGGAAATCGCCGTCAGCATCTTGCCTTGGGCGGCAGCGTGGCTGCTGTGGATCGGGATTCTGCATCTGCTCAGCCTCTCCCTCCAGTTCGGAGCGGTATCCAGGCTCAAAGTCTCGGCGTCCGTGTCGGGCGCCTGCAGACGGCTGCTCCCGATGGCGGGCCTCAGCCTGATCCTGCTCCTCTTCTCCGGCGTCATCGGGGCCGGCTTCAGCGCCGCAGCGATGGGATGGGCCGGATTGGCCGCCCTCGTCATCCAGCAAGCCTATCATCTGGTCCGCACGCTGCTCGACTTGTGGCTGCTGACATCACAGTACGCTTGCTGGGAGGATTCGCGTTACATTAGTTGACAAAGCGATAATTCCATCGTACAATTGTGAAAATTCTCTGACAATTAGGACTTGTTTTCAAAGAGCGCCTGCCGGTTTAATAACTTCTCAGGCATTCGGGAATCCTATCGTTCCGCTCGATTCACAGATATCGAATCCCGGCGTTCGGCAGACTGACGGGCTCCCGCTCCCCATCCGCTGTCTGCCTCCGGATGTGACGGGCATCGACAGATGCAAGCGATGAAAACAACGAATGGGCATGCTGTAAGCGCAGTTTACCGCACACACAATCGCCGGCTCTCTCGGAGCCGCCCCCATACATCGAACAGCAGAATAGAGAAAATAATCAAACCAGAGAGGAAAATCGAACGATGACCGAACAAATTCAAGCTTATTATGAAGAGCTCCACCAATCCACCGCCGAGCTGCTTTACCGTTTTGAGCATTACGACCTGAACCCCAACGCCGGCAAGGCCCTTGAGGCGATCAGCAGCGAACACGCCCGGCTCAGCCCGGATGCCGGCAGCCTGCAGGAGGAAGCCCTGATGAAGCTGGTCGGAATGAGATCCCGGCTGCTTACCCTGATGGAAGACGTCCTTTATACCGTTTGATCCAGCCGCGGAATCAGGCAAGCCCCGCCTTCTCATGGAGAAGGCGGGGCTTTTTTGGACTTGCAGGCCACGGCGCAGAAATCGGGACGAGTCGCCAATATCATCTGCTGCGGGGAGAATAGCTCCCCTATAAACAGCGATGTAAACGCTGTCCTCATCCCTTTGAAACATGAGAATTATTAGAAAATGTCGTTTTCGGAAGGAGAAGCGGCGAAAAGCAAGAATATGTCTTCCAGTATCATTCAAAATGCCGAATTCCGTTGAACATGGAAACGGGGGAACCACTTTCCGGGTGAATTGATTTTGGGCGTCGCCAGTCATTCTCACGCATGCCGCAGGAATCATAGGGAACCTTCAACCGAACCCCACAGCTAACCTCGTAGGCTCTGGAAGGAGCAACTCAAGCTTGAAGAAGAAAGCAGCAAGCCTCATCCTCGGAATCTCTCTGCTGTTCACTGCAGGCGTAGGCAGCGCAGCGGCTGATTCCAAAATGGACGGTGTCATCAGCGATCTCGTCGGCACGCCGTACAAGACGGCCGGAACGACGACGAGCGGATTCGACTGCTCCGGATTCACGTCCTATGTATTCAAGCAATTCAAGATCTCCCTGCCGCATTCTTCCGCTTCCCAAGCAGGCTTGGGCAAGAAAGTCGCGAAGGCCGATCTCAAGGCGGGCGACCTCGTGTTCTTCAATACGAGCGGCCGCGGCGTCTCGCATGTCGGAATCTATGTCGGGGACGGCAAGTTCGCCCACTCCTCGTCGAGCAAAGGCGTCATGATCAGCAGCCTGAGCGATTCCTACTATACGAAGCGTTACGTGTCCGCACGCCGGATCATGGACGACACCAAGTACGAAAAATACGCCGACGATCCAGCCGATACGGTTGACGGCAGTCCCGATGTGGACTAGCCTGTCCTGAATCCGGATCCCCCCTTGCGCAAACCGCAGCAGCCGGCCCTTCGGGGCGGCTGCCAGCGGTTTGTTTGCTTTTTGGACTTGTCGGCGCCAAGGCGGCTGCAATTTCCAGCCCATTCCTTTCCTTACCCCCGCTGATCCAGCTGGAAACGGATTCCATGCCGATCCGCCGTTTCCTGAAGCTTTTTTTCCTTTCCGCTCGTATAAGCTTGAACAATGCGAACGAGCAAAGGAGACCTTCATGCAGCAAAGCCCCATGACGGGCGGACAAAAGGGCCGCAGCCCCAAGTCCGCAGGCCGGACTCAGACCCGGCGCAGAAACGGCCTCGGCTGCCTGCTGCTGGCCGCAGGACTTGTACTGGCAGCCGCAGCCCTGTTCAAGCTGGAGAAGCCGCGCCTGTTCGACCGGGTCGTCCCTCCGGGACTATACCGGGAGGTGCCTCCCGTAACGCAGCTGCATCCGGTGCTCGACCGGAAAAAGGACGAGCTTATCTCGCTGGCCGCCGCCAAAGGCATCAAAGTCGTCATCACCGACGGCTTCCGCAGCTCGGCGGAGCAGGATGTCCTGTACAGCAAAGGCCGGGAAGGCGGAGGCTCCATCGTTACCCATGCCCGCGGCGGAGAATCCTACCACAACTACGGTCTGGCGATCGACTTCGCTCTCAAGGACCGCACAGGCGATATTATCTGGGATATGGAATACGACGGAAACAAGAACGGCAAAGCCGACTGGCTGGAGGTCGTAGCGATCGCCAAGAGTCTCGGCTTCACATGGGGCGGCGACTGGCCCCAGTTCCCGGACAATCCCCATCTGCAAATGGATTTCGGCTATTCGATCTGGGAGCTGAAAAACGGAAATCGCCCTCCGGAGGATGGAAACGCGGGCGAGGAGAAGAACTAGCAGCCGAATGGATGCATGCATGAAAACGCCTTGCGGCTTCGCAGGCGTTTTCTTCATTTTACCAATTATTCATAAATCGTTAGCACCTGCTTAATCATTCTCTCTTACGCTGTGGAAGTGCATTCATTTCTAGTAGCGGAGGGGTTTGGGGAGATGAAGAAAGGAAAAGCAGGAAAAATGCTTCTCGGAGCGGCGCTTGCGAGCGCCATGGCAGCAGGAGGAATCGGAATGGCCGAGCTGACTCCGGCTCCTGCGGCGGCAGCCGAAGCGGCCGCGACGGCCAAAGCGGCGCCGTCCATTTACGTGGCTCCAATCCATAATGCCAAGTTCCTGGCGGGCAGCAAATTTGATTTCCGCGTGGAATTGAACGACTGGACCGGAAACGCCTCGGCCGTCAGCATCCAGATCAACGGCAAAAGCGCGGAAGCCTTTTTCGGCAAAAGCTTCGAGAAAACCAGCACCGCCTCAAGCTCCTCCTTCATGATCCGCGGCGTTACGCTGGACAAGCCGGGCTCCTACACCGTTAAGGTGACGGCCGGCTCCTTGTCCCGCACGGTCTCCTATGAAGCGGTGACCACCTCCGCAGCCGGCAAGAAGGCGAAAAACATCATCCTCTTCGTCGGGGACGGCATGTCGCAGCCGAGCATCACCATCGCCCGCGCAATGTCCAAGGGCTTGAGCGAGGGCAAGTACAACGGCCTCATGGAGATGGACAAGCTGGAGCAGCGCGCCGTCGTCACGACCTCCGGCATGGATTCCATCGTCACCGACTCGGCCAACAGCGCCAGCGCCTACAATACCGGCCACAAATCCGCCGTGAACGCCCTCGGCGTCTATCCGGACAATACGGAAAGCTCGCTCGACGATCCGCAGGTCGAAACGCTCGCCGAGATGCTGAAGCGCACGCGCGGCATGTCGGTCGGCATCGTCACGACCTCGGAGATCGAGGACGCGACGCCGGCCGCGGTCGTCTCCCATACCCGCCGCCGCTCGGACAAGCCGGAGATCGCCGACATGCTGCTGAAGCTTCAGCCTGAAGTCGTCATGGGCGGCGGATCGGCCTACTTCCTCCCGAAATCGGTTGCCGGCTCCAAGCGCAAGGACGAGAACGATCTCATCAGCGGCTTCGAGAAAGCCGGCTACAAATTCGTGGAGAGCGCCTCGGGGCTGAAAAGCTCCGGAACGCCTTCCAAGCTGCTCGGCCTGTTCCATACCGGCGACATGAACGTCTACTACGACCGCTCGACCAAAAACACGGCGGCGCTCAAGTCGTTCACCGACCAGCCGAATCTGTGGGACATGACCAAGAAAGCGATTGAGGTGCTCAGCAAGAACGAGAACGGCTTCTTCCTCATGGTCGAAGGAGCCAGCATCGACAAGCAGCTGCATACGATGGACTGGGAGCGCTCCGCCTACGATACGATCGAGATGGACAAAGCCATCGGCGAGGCTCGCCGCTACGCGGACGCCTCGGGCGACACCCTCGTCCTGGCGACGGCCGATCATGCCCACTCCGCCAGCATCGCCGGCACCTATTGGGAAGGCGACGGCAAGACGGGACGCGAAGCCGTACGCACCTATGAGCAGTCCAAGTTCCCGACCTACACCGATTCCGACAAGGACGGCTTCCCGGATACGCCGGATGTCGACCGCAAGCTCGCCGTCGTCTTCGGCGCCACGCCGGATTATTACGAGGACTACAAGTTCAGCTCCGTTCCCCAGGCTCCGGCCGTCCTCTCCGGAGATGCCTATATCGCGAATCCGGGAACGCTGGCCAATCCGGACGCCCCTGACAAGGATAAGTACCTCCATACGGGCACGCTGCCGAAATCCGAAAGCGTCGAGGTCCACTCCGCCGACGACGTGCCGCTGATGGCTCACGGACCGGGCTCCGAATATTTCAAAGGCACGCTGGACAATACCGAGGTGTTCTTCGGCATGGCGCAGGCGCTCGGCCTGAGATTGGACGGCAGCAAGCCGGACAAGCAGACCTGGATCGAGCTGGACGGCTTCCTGAAGTCCGTCGGAGGAAGCACTTCCTATGATGCCGCCAAAAACGTCACCTTCGTAAACGCCGGAGGAAGCAAGCTCGTGCTGTATATGGACAAGGGCATTGCGAAGAAAAACAACAAGCCGGTGCCGCTGAAATTCAAAAGCGAGAACGGCAGGCTGATCGTTACCAGCGATTCGCTGCTGGCTTCCCTCGGCCAATGAGGAGCCGCCCGGCAACACTCTTCCGTCCGGTCCCGCTGCTTGCGGGACTGACGGCGGCCGGGCTGCTGCTGGCCGGCTGCGGAACCAAGGCTCTCCCTTCAGGGGGAGAGCCTTCTTCCGTTTCGGCCGGCATCGGCGAGGCGGCGAAGGCGCCGGCGGGTGCCGACATCGGCGAGGCAAACGGGCCGAACGAAGCGCTGCCTGCTTCGGAGCCGAATGAAGGGTACGGAGATGAAGGAGCGCCGGCAGCGAGCCAAGCGGCTCCGAAAACGGACACGGCGGCCGGGAGTGCGGACCTCAGCAGCACAAGCGGCGAAACCGAGCAGGCGCAGAACAGCGAGGCCGGAAGCGCTGCCGGAGACTCGGTCGATGCAGCGGCAGGAACCGCTYGSTGCCGGCGGCAAGGCAGGCC
>NZ_CBRA020000118.1:0-19557 GCF_000469945.2 Paenibacillus sp. P22
GGCTCGCGCGCAGGTCCGGACGGCGGCGCGGACAAGGACTCGATCGATGCGGCCGCGAGCTCCCGCAGCTGCTTTTCGTCCAGATCGCGTATGCTTGCATACCCTTTGCCGTCGGTTTCGTACCCCTTCAGCAGGCCGGCGTATATATATCCGCTTCCATTCGGATGGAGCCGGTATCCGACGGTTTTCTTCTCGTGCAGGCTTCCTTCGAAGTGGAAGTTCACCCGTCCCATCGACACGTCGTTGCGCGTCAGCTCCGGGAACGAGGATAGGATGTCTAGCTTTTCTTGGAACGATAACATGTGAAACCTCCGGTAATGGGATTGTAATGTGCATTATAGCATAAGATGCCGGCTGTCGGCCTTGCAAGCCTGTCCGAAGTCCCGTGTCCGTGATAGAATGGAATGTTGCCGCTGGATGAGAGGGCCCCGCCATTCGGAACCTTATCCATAGCAGGCCAGGAGAGGAGAGCGACAATGAACATCAGCGAATACAGCCTGGACAGGCTGGCGTCAGGAACGCCGAGACAGCGCTCGGCGGCTGCCGCGCTGCGCGAGCTGGATCTCTTCGCCATTCTGGAGGCGTATTCCCCGGTGCTTGCGGGCACGGTCCCTATCGACGTGGACATCCCCTCGAGCGATCTCGATGTCATCTGCGAAGCAGGCGACCTGGAACGTTTCCTTCGAGAGACGGAAGCCAATTTCGCTCATTTGGATGGGTACTCTTCCCGAAGGCATCTCTCTCAGGAGCTGCCTTCCGTCACCGTGTCCTTCCGCTGGAAGGATTGGGCGTTCGAGCTGTTCGCGCAGCCTCGCGAGGCTGTCCGGCAAAACGCCTGCCGCCATATGGTTGCAGAGGGCAGGCTTCTGAAGCTGTCCGGAGCCGAAGCGCGCTCGGCCATCCGGAGGCTGAAGGAGCAGGGCATGAAAACGGAGCCGGCGTTTGCACGCCACTTCCGTCTCAGCGGCGATCCTTATGCCCGGCTGCTGGAGCTGGCGGATGCAGGCGACGAGGAGCTGCAGGCGATTGTCGAGGCAAGGATGGACTGGGGTCTTGAAGGAAGCCTCGAAAAGCGGAAGATGGTGGAGCAGACCGAGGCATATGTGAAGGAGCAGCTGAAGGACGACTTCAGCGGCCACGACTGGTTCCATATCAGCCGGGTCGCCAGGACGGCCGATGCCATCGGAGAGGAGGAGCAAGCCAACCGCTTCGTCTGCCGGCTGGCAGCGCTGCTGCATGATTTGGCCGACGACAAGCTGCGGGATGGAGAGGAAGCCGGGCTTCGGGAAGTCGGAGACTGGCTGGAACGCCTTCAAGCCGACGAAGGTACGATCGCCGCCACCCTGGAAATCATTTCGACGATTTCCTACAAGGGGGGCGGAAGGCCGCCCATGGCGACCCTCGAGGGGCAGGTTGTCCAGGATGCGGACAGGCTGGACGCGATCGGAGCCGTCGGGATTGCCCGCGTATTCGCTTATTCCGGCGCCGTAGGCAGGCCGATCCATGATCCCGGCTTCTCTCCTCGGGCTGCCTTGACGCCCGAGGAATACCGCGGCCGCGAGGGAACGGCGATCGCGCATTTTTATGAGAAGCTGCTGAAGCTGAAGGACGGCATGAATACGACGGCAGGCCGCCGCTTGGCCGCGGAGCGCCATGCCTTCATGCTGGAATACCTGGAGCAATTTTACGGGGAATGGGACGGCCGGCGCTAAGAGGACACGCGCAGCTGAAGCCAGAGAGAATAGAGCCGCCGGGCTTCCGGCGGCTCTATTGCGGCTTCATGCGCGGCGGCCGGATGTTCGGGCTTGCATCCGGACAGTTGCGGCCGCCGACATGCTGCGCAGGGACACGCGAGGTGCAGCACGGTCAGCTCCCCGCGCCGGAAGCATGCATATGCCGTTCAAACCCTTTGTACCGCGTTCCCTGGTAGGTCAGCTCTCCGACGTCTCCGGCGACGGGCAACCCGAACTCGTCCGCAGGCATTCTCAGCTCCACAAGGCTGCCGTCGACGAATTCGAAGGCAGCGTAATAGGCGGTGCCCGCGCTGAAGTCCCCGCTTCCGCCCGAAACTTTCGTTCTCTTGTCGACGACTTTGCAGCTGATCGTAATCATTTCGGCTGCGTTGTCGCTTCCCCAGGCGAACACCCCCTTGCCGATGACAAGGACGAAGACGAAGCTTCCGATTAGGAGGACAAGAACGATGGCAAATAAAAAAGGACGCCATCCGGCGTCCACATCGGTTCGTTCAACTGATCAGGCTGATCAGGCTTCTGAATTCCAGCTCTTCGAATTTCTTCTCGACGAGAGCGCGATTGACGGACCAGCAGCAATCGTCCATCGCCAGGGCGACCGGAGCCTCGCAGTGGATCGTCGCGAGCCTCCGGGATAAATGGAGCATGTCCAGATCGGCCTCGATCTTGGCCCGGACCGTCTTGGACAGCAGCTCCAGGCTGGCCAGGATGCCTTCAACCGAACCATGCTCCTGAACGAGCTTGTGGGCGGTCTTCTCGCCGATGCCCTTCACCCCGGGATAGTTGTCGCTTGCATCGCCCATGAGCCCCTTCACGTCGATGATTTGCGCCGGCGTCAGTCCGCGCTCCTCCAGCAGCGTCTGAGGCGTGTACACCATATAATTCCCGTGGCCCTTCTTCATGATGACGACCGACACCTTCTCATCCACCAGCTGCAGCATGTCGTGGTCTCCGGTCAGCACGAACACCTCGTGCTCCCGGCCGTGCAGCTTCGCCAGAGTGCCGATGCAATCATCCGCCTCGAAGCCGGGAGCGCCGATGTTCGGCACGCCGAAGCTCGCCACGACCTCCTTGACGAGATCGAACTGGGGAATCAGGTCATCCGGCGCATCCGGCCGGTTGGCCTTGTACAGCGCGAACTCTCCCGTGCGGAACGTGGTGCTCCCAAGATCCCAGCAGCAAGCGACATGGGTAGGCTGGAACTTGCGCACGGCATCCATGAAATAACGGACGAAGCCATGCACCGCGTTGACCGGCAGTCCGGAACTCGTGCGCCGGACGCTGCCGCCGTAAGCGGTGGCAAAGTAAGCCCGGAATAGAATGGCCATGCCGTCGACGAGCAGCAGCCGCGAACCCGCCTCCTCCTGCAGAACGGGCGGTTCCTCATTCCATGTGAATAAATCCATTTTCCTTATTTCCCCTCTCCCAAGCCCTGCTTTTTCAGCCAGGCTCCGATTCTCTCCGCCGCCTCTCCCAGACGGTCCGCGCTCTCGACAAGCGCGATCCGGACATAACCCTCTCCCTCGCTCCCGAACGCATCGCCGGGCACGACGGCTACGCCCGCGTCCTGCAGCAGCCGCCGGGCAAACCGTCGGCTGCTCCAAGCGGCGGCGCCTGCTGCCGGCCGAGGCACTGCCGCCCACAGAAACATCGTCGCATCCGGCTTCGGCACGCTCCAGCCCGCCCTTGACAGCGCTTCGGCGAACCGGTCCCGTCGTCGCGGAATCCAGAGTAGCCGGGATCGTCCATCGCCTCGCGCAGGGCGGCCGATGCTGCTTCCTGCACAGCGGGAAAGACGCCGTAATCGATGTTCGCCTTGAGCTCCTTGAGCGCTCCCACGGCATCTGCGCTGCCTGCCATGAAGCCGATGCGGCAGCCGGCCATATGGAAGCTTTTGGACATCGAATGGAATTCGACGGCGATTTCCTTTGCGCCTGGAAGGCTCAGAACGCTGAAGGGGCGATAGCTCCCATATCCCATTTCCGAATAGGCCAGATCAAGGACGAGCAGCGTCCGGTGCCTGCGCGCCTTGTCCACGAGCCGCTCCAGCACGTCCATCCCTGCCGCTGTCCCGATCGGATTGCCCGGCAGGCCGATGAGCACGAAGCGCGCCTTGTCCCAGACGTCTTCCGAGAGGAAATCGGGATCGGGCAGAAAACCACCCTCCGCCCTCAAAGGCAGGAAGGCGGCCTCCACTCCCGCTACCGCAAGCGAAGCGGCGTAGATAGGGTAGCCGGGATCCGGCACGATCGCCGTGTCGCCGGGATTGCAGATCGCCGTCGCCAGATGCGCCAGCCCGTCCTGGGAACCCATCAGCGTCACGACCTCCGTCTCCGGATCCACCTCCGTCCCGAACCGATGGCGCAGCCACTCCGCCGCCGTCCGCCGGAATTCGATGCTCCCCTCGGACGACGGATACCGGTACGCCTCCGGCCGCAGCGCCGCTTCGGCGAGAGCTTGGCGCACCGCGGCGCTCGGAGGCAGATCCGGGCTGCCGATGCTGAGGTCGATCACGTCTAGACCGGCTGCGGTGGCTTCCCGTCTCCACCGGGCCACTTCGCTGAAGATCGACGAGCCGAGCCGGTCCAGCTTGTCCGAGCGCCAGGAGCTACTCATGCCAGGCAGCCTTGTACGACTCCGGCTTGAAGCCTACGGTGACCTTCTCTCCGTCCGTGGCGATCGGCCGCTTGATCAGCCTGCCGTTCGAGGACAGCAGCTCCAGCTGCTCCTCCTCGGTCATCGTCCCGAGCTTGTCCTTGAGCCCAAGCTCCTTGTAGACTTCGCCGGAGGTGTTGAAAAACTTTTTGAGCTCCAGCCCGCTCTTCTTGACCAGGGAGCGGAGCTCATCCTTGGAGGGCGGCGTCTCGAAGAGGGGAATCCGCTTCACGCTGCGTCCCGCTGCCTCCAAATCCTTGAGAGCCGAGCGGCAGGTGCCGCATTTGCTGTATTCGTACAGGATCATTTCCTTTTTGTCGCTCATCTTGTCCGTCCTTCTCCTTCATCATGTCCTTGAATGCTGTCCTGCTGCAGCAGCCGCTCCAGCCGCTCCAGATCGGGCGGCAGCGGCGCCGTGAATGTCATCTCTTCCCCTGTCATGGGATGCTCGAAGGAGAGCATCTCCGCATGGAGTGCCTGCCGTCCGGCGGCTTCCTCCCAGCTGCCGACGCCAGCTCCGGCCGCGGCCGGGCCGTACATGAGGTCTCCGATGAGCGGGCAGCCGATCCAGCCCATATGGACCCGGATCTGATGCGTCCTTCCCGTCTCCAGCCGCAGCCGGACTTTGGAGGCGCGTCCGCCGTAGACGGCCAGCGTTTCATAGCGGGTAGCGGAAGCATAGCCGGACGGAGTCACGATCCGGTGATGGGGAGAGTCCGGATCCCGGTCGATCGGCGCGTCGATGCGGGCGGCCGGAATTTCCGGCACTCCGTACGTATAGGCCGCATATTGCTTGCGGATGCGTCCGTCCCCGTGCTGCTCGGACAGCTGCTGATGCACATAAGGGTTTTTGGCGAGCAGCACGAGCCCCGACGTATCCTCGTCCAGGCGGTGCACCGGCCGGAACCTGACGTTCTCGCCGGCCTGCTGCCAGTGGTGCACGGCCGCATTGGCCAGCGTGTTCGTATAATGGCCGTGGGTCGGATGCACGACCATGCCGGCCGGCTTGCTCGCGAGCAGCACCCATTTGTCCTCATACACAATTTCCAGGGGCAGGTCCTGCGGCAGGATATCCTCGGAGCGCTCCTGCTCCATGCGGATTTCCGCGATATCCCCGGATGACACCGGGTCGCCGGAGTAGGCGCGGACGCCGTTGATCATTAGCCCCTGCTCGGTCAGCTTGAGCCGGGAGAGAAGCTTGCGGGAGACGCCGAGACGCCGCTCAAGCAGCTTGCTGAGCCTCCAGCCGTCCTCTTTCTCTCCGGCCTCGATCCGGATCGGCTCATAATAACCGAATGGCGGGGCGATTCCTTGCGAATACCGTTCCGAAGTTCTAGCGGTCACCACGAAATACATCCGCTCCCCGCACGTATTCGGTATCGGCCGTTCCCGTCCGGAAGTTCGCCGCCCGCGAAGCGGCGAAGAAATAATCCGAAAGCCTGTTCAAGTATTGCAGGACGCCCGGATTGATTTCCTGTGCCGCAGCCAGTGCCGCTGTCCGCCTCTCCGCCCTGCGGCATACGGTCCGGCATACATGCAGCGCGGAAGCCGCCGCCGTCCCGCCCGGCAGGATGAATCTTCTCAGCGGAGGCGTCTCGGCGCTGAGGTCGTCGATCCAGCCTTCCAGCTTCAGCGCCATCGTCTCCGACACCTTGAGCTGCTCCGGCCTGGGATCGGCATAGCTGAGATCCGAGCCGCAGTCGAACAGCTCATGCTGGATCATCTCGAGCTGCCCCGTCAGATCGTCCAGCCTCGGATTGCGGGCCGTTTCCGCTCGGGCCGCCCCGGTGAAGGCATTAAGCTCGTCAATCGTTCCGTACGCTTCCACGCGGGCGTCATGCTTGTCGGCTCTGCCCCCGATCAGCGAGGTCTGACCGGAATCGCCGGTTCTTGTATAGAGCTTCATCGCCAGCCTCCTGCACTTAGTGGGATAGGTTCCATTATACCATACCGGGCGGCTCCCTCTCATTGTGCGGCTGCTTCCAGCTTCAAGGACGAGCGGCAGCTTCGAATCTTCTATTTTGAAGCCCCCTTAAGCGTCCCTCACAGGGAAGAAGAAACGGATGCATGCAAAAAAACCCGCTCCGGCAACGCCGGGGCGGGTGGGTCGGTGGATCAGCTCAGCTGGCAATGGAGAAACTCGTTGATCTTCAAGTCCAGCCTTTGGCTCGCGGCCAACAGCTCCTCGGACTGAAAGCCTGAAATATCCTCATAGATGGTCTCCATCTCTTTGCGGAGCGCGTCGATTTCTTCGGAGAGACTTCTCAAAAGCGGGGACCAGTCGGGAACCGTTCGTACTCTTGGCTTCGCTTCTGCCGCTGATAGACCATTCATGCCTGCCGCCATGCTGACATCCCTCCCCGCTTGCAATTGCAATCTTTTTCAATCCGGAATGCCGTTCAATCGACAGGATGTAAAAAAATTGAATTTTTATTAGTCCTGATTATAGCAAATCATCTTCCCGATGCCTACCTGATTTTATGGACGAACGCTCCCATTCGATCCAGCGCTTCGTTGAGCTGCGTGACGGAAGTCGCGTAGGAGCATCTCAGATGCCCCTCTCCTCCCAGTCCGAACACATTGCCCGGAACAGCCGCCACGCCATGCTCCTGCACGAGCCGTTCCGCGAATTCCTCCGAGCTCAGCCCTGTCGAGGCGATCGACGGGAAGGCATAGAAGGCTCCCTGCGGCTCGTGGCATTGCAGGCCGATGTCGCGCAGCCCTTTGACGACGAGGCGGCGGCGCTGGTTGTACGACTCCATCATGCGGTACATCTCTTCCATGCCGTTCGTCAGCGCCTCCAGCGCGGCGACCTGCGCCATGTTGGAGGCGCACATGACCGTGTACTGATGGATCTTGAGCATCGTGCCGATCAGCTCGGGATGGCCGCATGCGTAGCCGATCCTCCAGCCCGTCATGGCGAACGCCTTGGAGAAGCCGCTGACCAGAATCGTGCGGTCCTTCATTCCCGGCATGGAGGCGAAGCTGACATGCTTGCTTCCATAGGTCAGCTCGGCATAGATCTCGTCGGAGATGACGACCAGATCATGCTCCTCCACGACCTTGGCGATAGGCAGCCAGTCCTCGTAGGTCATGATGCCGCCGGTAGGATTGCTCGGATAGCTGAGGATCAGAATTTTGGAGCGGGGCGTGATCGCCGCCCGCAGCGTGTCGGCCTGAAGCTTGAAGGCATGCTCCGCGAATGTTTCCACCCCGACGGCGACTCCGCCGGAGAGCGTCGTAATCGGCGAATACGAAATGTAGCTCGGCTCCGGAACGAGAATCTCGTCACCGGGACTGATCAGAGCCCGCAGAGCGAGGTCGATCGCTTCGCTGCCGCCGACCGTTACGAGAATTTCCTTGGCCGGGTCGTACGCGACGCCGAACGAGTCGTTCAGGTATTGGCCGATCGCTCCTCTGAGCTCAGGCGTGCCGGCGTTGGACGTATACTGCGTCTTGCCCGCTTCCAGCGAGGCGACGCAGGCGTCGCGGACATGCCACGGAGTGACGAAGTCCGGCTCGCCTACGCCAAGCGTGATCACATCCTTGCGGCTGTTCGCCAGATCGAAAAACCGGCGGATTCCGGATGGCTTGATCGCCCTGGCGCTCGGGGACAGGTAGTCGGACATGGAACGGCGGACAGAAGGTTCGGACGGACTTGGAGTCTTGCTGGAGATGGTCATGATCCGTCAACCTCACGGAGTGACCAGCAGCCGCTGATCCCCTTCTTTTTCTTCGAAAATGATGCCGTCCTGCTTGTATTTCTTCAAGATGAAAAATGTCTTGGTCGAAAGCACCGAGTCGATCGTCGACAGCTTGCTGGAGACGAACGAGGCCACTTCGTTCAGCGTGCGGCCCTCCACCTCGACGAGCAGATCGTACGCTCCAGACATCAGGTAGACCGTCTTCACTTCCGGATACAGGTAGATCCGCTCCGCAATGCCTTCGAAGCCGCGGCCGCGCTCGGGCGTAATCTGAACCTCGATCAGAGCCGTCACTTTCTGGTCGTCCACCTTGCTCCAGTTGATTACGGGCGCATATTTGACGATGACGTGATCCTGTTCCATTTCCGCGATCGCCTGCTCCACCTCTTCCTGTGGCTTATCAAGCATCGTGGCGATCAGTTCGGGGCTCCTGCGAGCATCTTCCTTAAGCAGCTCGAGCACCTTGAATTTCATTTCGTTCATCGTCTTTGACTCCCTTCCTGAAGCGTTATAAAGAACATTTTACACCGTTAACAAGCTATTTGGAAAGCGAAATCGCAAGCTTGTCCGCCGGATGTAAATCATCCCCGCGCTGCTCGCCCCGGCCTCCAGCGTCGTCCCGCTCCCGGTTCCGCAGACTCCCCCTTCGCGGCAGACTTTCCGGCCGCAGCAGAGCCGTGCGCCGGAGGCCGATCGCGAAGCAAGGTCCGGCGCAAAAAAAGACAGGCAGGGAACATGTCCCCGCCCGCCTTCTTCCGGCTGCTCAACTATAGAAATGCTGGCGCTGATGATCCTGCAAGGGCTGCGGAATCTGAGGCTGCACATACTGCTGCGGAGAGTGCATCTGCGGCTGCATGTAAGGCTGCTGCGATTGCGCCTGAGGCTGCATAGGCGGCTGAGCCGCCTGGCCGCTCATCCGCTGATGGAGAAATTGCTGCGTCTGCTGCTGCTTCTGCTGGAACGAAGCGATATTCTTCTGGATGTCCTGGCGCAGCGCAGGCGAAGGCTCCGTATACATATTCGCCTGCTGCATGGCGTTGAACAGCTCACCCTGCATCTGCAGGGTGCTGTTCGTCAGCGACGTGAACATCTTGCGAACTTCAGGACAGGAGCTCTCCGTCGCGGCCGTCGCATATTCGCGCACGACCCGCTTCAGGTCGCACAGGACGGTATTGGCCCATGCGTCTTCCGGGAACGGTGTCTGCTGCATGGCGGTTTGATTTTGCTGCTGAAACATGTATTAGCCTCCCTTTTCGATTGGATCTCAGCTTTGCGGCGAGGACGGAGCCATCGTCTGATGCTGGTACAAGCTGTTCAAGAGCGTTGCGTAATTTTGCTGATGGTTCATGACCATTCTCGACGCGAGCTGGCTGACGCCGGCGTTGCCGACGCTTGTCGCCATGCAGGCGCATTGCTTCATCAGCAGATCCTCATTGGTCATGGAATCCGAGATGTATTGAATTTCCTTGCCCGTCAACGGTTGCAGCATAGATGCCCACTCCCTTGGTTTTGAATTGCTTCCAAGCTGTAGGATGCCCGGACGGACTGTCAATATGTACCCTCGGCGCCATCTGCGGCAGAAGTACGAATGGCCGGATTCCGAGGTTAGAGATGCAGCGCTTCGATAGCGGAGAAATGCAGGCAGACGCTGCTGCCGGAGGCATCCGTCAAGGTGACGAGCTGGCCTTCAATGGCGGTAAGAACGCCGGACAGATCCGGCAATTCGCCTCTTCCGGCAACGATGAACTCCCCTTGCAGCTTGGCCAGCTGCTGGGAGAAGCTGCGCGCCAGGCCGAGCGAAAGCGGGCGCAGCGGGAACTGCTCCGGCGTCAGATGGTACGGCGCCAGGCCGGGAGGGTAGGGCGAAAGGCAGCGCAGGCTGCCGAGCGGAACAAGCACGGCCCCGTTCATCGGCACGCAGAAGATCAGGAAATCGTTCATGACTCCGGCCAGATAGCCGTGGAGCTGCCGGTTGGAGGAAAGCCTGATTTCGGAGAACGAGCCTTTGGAGGCCAGCAGCATCTTGCGGTAGGTCATGCGCTCGGACGGGGTGCGGTAAGGATGGTCTTCGACGATCGGGGAGACTTCGGGGGCGGGCACGGGGGAAAGGGACAGCTCTTTGACCTGCACCAGCGGAATGTAGCCGTAGCGCCGGGACGGGAGGATGAACATGGAGAGCATGTCTTCGCCCATCTCGCAAAAAAGTCCCTCCAGCCTGCCGCCTCCTTCCAGAATGACGGTTACGAAGCGGTTCTGCCAGGGATGTTCGGGTTTCATGGATGCTGTTGGATCGCCTCCTCCTTGAAGGAAGACTCTTGGACGGATAGCCGCTCTTCCTGTTCCCAGTATATGCAGCCTGTCTTCCCGGCGACAGGGAGGTTGGCGGAGCGGGAGAGCTGCCGCTGCCGAACCATCCTGCCGTATTCCGAATAGGGTAACGCATGGGCGGATACGCCGCTGGCGGAAGGCGGCAAGAGGAGGATGGGCATATGCGGGCAGGAATTCCGGAGCGGTCGGTGTTGATGGGACCGGATCAGAGGTCGGAGCTTGACCGGGATATATGGAGCCGCAGATATGTGCCTGCGAAGCTCGGCATCGGCGGACGGATATCAGGCGCAAGAATCCGCTACAGAGGCGGACATACGCGGGAATACGCGAAGAAATCCTACGAGATCCAGTTGGAAAGCGGGCTGGTCCTTCATTGGAATGCGGAATCGGATGATCCTTCCATGATCCGCAACGCGCTCAGCTTTCATTTCATGGAGCAGATCGGAGTCCCTTCCCCGCGCACCCGCCCGGTATGGCTGTCGGTCAGCGGCAGGCCGGACGGCATTTATTTGGAAATTGAAGCCGTCAATTCCCGCTTTTTTTCCATGCGCGGAATCCGCTACCGGTCTCTTCTGTATGCAGCCAACGACAGCGCCAACTTCGAGCTCAAGGATCCCGAGTCCCGGCGCCGCAAGCGATCTCTCGCCGACGGGTATGAGTTCATCGAGGGAGACGGGGACACGCTTGTCCGTTTATCCGACTTCATCGGCGGGCTCCACCGGCTGAAAGACTCGCGCCTGCAGGAGGCGATCGAGGAGCGTCTTGATTTGGACCTGTATTTCAAATGGCTGGCCGGCGCCGTCCTCACCGGCAACTACGACGGCTTTGAGCAGAATTACGCCTTGTACGAGGATGACGCTTCCGGCCGCTATGGCATCCTTCCCTGGGACTACGAAGGCTCATGGGGCCGCAACTGCTTCGGCAAGCCCTGCTCGGCCGATCTCGTACGGATCCAGGGCTACAACGGCTTGACTCGCCGAGTCTTCCAGTTCCCGGAATGGAGAAGGCGTTATGCCGAAGAGCTGGAGCGCATCATGGAGACGGAGTTCACGGAAGAGAGGATCGGTCCCGTCGCGGGCGGCATGCTGGAGAGGATCGCATCGGCCGTCAAGCTCGATCCGGCGCGTGCAGCGACGCTGAAGGCGTTCGGCGGAGAGAAGGCGTTCATCCTCGCCTACATCGGCAAACGCCGCCGGTTCGTGAGGGCGGAGCTGAAACGCTGGCTGGGGAATGAGGTCAGCTTGCCTCGCCGGCAGCTGGCGGGCGGCTCCTCAGACTGAGCTTGTCGGACGGTTCCCAGACCAGGCGGTCAAGTCGGCGGCGCTTCTAGACTTTACCTACAATCGGTTGTTTTCCCAGACAATCACGGCCGTCTCTCCCCCGCTGCCGTCGCCGTCTGCCCCTGCACCTTCAGGGAACGCCTGATGAACCACCAGCCGGCGATCGGAGCGGAGCCCAGAATAAGCAGAAGCCAAGCCAGCCGATCCGGACTCGGGGTTCCTCCGGAAGCTACGACGAGGAACGCCCCTACTCCCGCTACGCGCCCGACGGTGAGCGAGGCTTCTCTAAGCACCGTATATTCAACCCTTCTCCTTGCCGAGTCCTCGCTTCTTCCGATCAGATCGAACACGGCGGAAGTCATGGGAATCATATACAACGGAGCGAACAAAGACGTTCCGATTCCAAGCAGCAGCAGCGTGGAATACTTGACTCCGGCCAGAAGCGGAACGATGACCGCCGTCATGGCCAGCGTACCTGCCAGCATAGCCGCGCTCCGTCTGGATGGCCGCAGCAGCTTGCCGCAGATCCAGAAGCTTACCAGAGCGACAAGCGAGGTGACGAGATAAAAGCTTCCGAGCTGCTTCTCCCGCTGTGTCGCCGCATATACGGTCAAGCCGATCAGGAACATGAAGACGCCGTCCCTCAGGCCTTGAAACAGAATGGCCGGCACGAAGCGGCGCCACGGGCTCGATGGATCCCTCAGCTCCCGTATGGCCATGAACCATTGATACCGTCCTTGAGGCGGTCTTTTTTTCAGCTTGGCGCTGATGACAGCGGCCAATACGAACAGAGCAAGCGACAAGCCGAAAATAACCGCATATCCGGCATCGCCTCCACGGGCGGCGATAATGATTCCGGACAGCCATGGCGCGAACATGCCGACCCCTGAGCCGAGCAAGCCGGCCCACCCGTTGAACCGGTCCCGGTTGTCCCTTTCGGTAATTTCAAAATAGAGGACATTGTAAGCGAGCCAAAAAAATCCGCCCGCAATGCCGTTCAGCATGCCGAGCGGCGCGGCATAGCTCCGGGCGGCTCCCCCTAGCAGCAGCACGCTCAAATAAAAGATGCCGGACAAAGCGACGCCTGTCCTCAGCGACAGGACCAGACCCTTCTGCTTCACCCAAGCCCCGGCGAGCCATACGCATATCCCTCCGCATAAGTATTGAAGCAGGGAATACATGCCGACCAGGCTGTAGTTGTGGCCCGCCTTGAACAGGTAGACCGGTACGAACGTCCCCGAGAAGGCATTCGCTGAATTGAATAGGGTCAAAACGGCGAGCAGCATCGCGGCTTGGCCGTCGATGGCTGCCTTGCCCCGGCTTGCAGCCTTCTGCCTGCCGTGCGGAGCCGAAGAGCCGGCGTCCCGCCCGATCGGCCTTTCCCCCGCCATGGCAGCCGCTTCCATGTCCCCTCTTCCCGGTTCGCCGCCTTGTCCGGGAACAGGCATGTCTGCCGGAGCAGACAGCCGCCGCCTGCGATGTTTGCGCGTGCTCATATGTGCAACCACCTCCATCGTGACAGCATTCCCCGGCTTTAATGTTCGTCTTCATGCCTTTTTTTGGTTCAGCCGGCAGTCATTCTTCTTGAGGCTTCCCGCTTGGAACAGCGGCTGGAAAAAACAAAAAAAGGCCGCCCCTAGTCATGTTCATGACTTGAAGGACAGCCCCGGCTGTTTGTTCAGCCGTCGGTTCGCAAAAACAGCAGGATCAGCTTTCCTCGCCGAGCGCGGAAGTCAGGAAGCCCCTGGCATCGCGGTCAAGCTTGAAGGACACTTCATGGCAAGCCGGGCAGACGTAGACCTGCAGGCCCGGCGACGGCGGGAGGAGCGGCTTTTTCAGTGCCGGCGGCGCGGCCGGCTCGAATGGAGCCAGCGGCTGCGTGCCGCCGAACAGCATGTACTCTCTGCAGGACGGACATTCCGGCATCTCCTCCTGATCGTCCATGATCCGTTGGATCTTCTCGTCGGCCAGCAGCCAGGAACGAGGCCTGCCTCCTCCGGCCCAGCCCGTGTCGTCGCCGGCCTCGTCAGCATCCCAGTCCGAAGCTTCGTCATCCTCGGCCTCTGCCGCTTCCGGTGCGGCGTCATCGTTCTCGCCCAGCTTCAACGTCCGGTATCCGGTCAGCTCGTTCTCGCAATGAGGGCAGTACTCTTCCGGACCGATCTCCTCATCCCATACGATCTCGGTCGAGCACCAGGGGCAGATCAAGCCTGTTTCCTGCGTTTCCTTGCTCATCGGCTCCGTCTCCTTCCGTCAATTCAAATAGATGATACCCAAAACAAAAAACAATACCGCAAGCACGGCCAGCGTGCCCCATAAATATTTCATCCCAAGCCCTCCGCTGCTTATGCCTCGCAAATCGGCTTCTATATCGTTCCTCCGATCACGAAGGAAATGGAGACGGATATGACCATGGCGATGAATCCGACCGCGCGGTTATCCTTCCTGATTTCCTCGTCGATCCGGAATACCGGAGTCAGAAACTCGAACAGAAAGTAGGCGAGAAGCAATATGATAAACCCGTATGCGCCCCAAAGCAAGCCCGCATAGATGGAATCCCCCGCATTGGCGGAAAAACGGAAAATATTGCAGATGCCGAATATTTTTCCGCCGGTCGCGAACGCAACCGCCATATTGCCTTTGCGGATTTCATCCCAGCATTTATACTTCGCGACCCATTCGAACAAGGATAAAAACAGGATCAAAGCCATGATGGCTATGGATACATAAATCAGGGAGGAAAAGTACTCGTTGCGAAGCAGAACATCGACAATTTTGTCCATTCCTGCACCTCCTGCCTGCCTGCCTTTGGTTCAATACGGCGCTTTTCCTTGGGCCGCCGAAGCCGCGGAGGCCTACTTCAGCTCCGCCACGGTCACTCCCGATCCGCCCTCGCCATAGTTGCCCAGACGATAGCTCTTCACAAGCTTGTGGCGGCGCAGGAAATCCTGAATTCCCGTCCGCAGCACTCCCGTTCCCTTGCCATGGATAATGTACACCTGGCCCATCCCCGACAAGAACGACTCGTCCAGGAACCGGTCCACTTCGATGATGGATTCATCCAGATTGCTGCCCCTGAGGTCGAGCTCCATTTTCACGCTGTCGTCACGGGTGCGCTTGAGCGTAGCCGAAGCTTTGGGCGGCTGCGTCTTCGGAGCCGGAGCCTGCTTCACGAGCTCCAGATCGTCTTTCTTGACCTTCATCTTGAGGATGCCAAGCTGCACGGTAGCTTCGCCCCCGGACATGTCGACGACGTAGCCCTTCTGATTCAGGCTGTGCACGATAACCTCGTCCCCGGGACCGATGCTGCGGCCGGCTTCCGCTTTCTTGCGGGCGGCCTGCTTCCGGACAAGCTCCGGAGAAGCCTCCTCCAGCCGCTTGCGGGCTTCGGTCAGCTTATGGTCCTTGACCGCCGCTCCTTCTTCCTTGGCGAGCTGGCGCAGCTCCGAGATGATTTCCTCCGCTTCGCGCCTCGCCTTGGCCACGGCGAGCCGGGCTTCTTCCTGGGCTTTGGCCAGCATCCGGTCCCGCTGCTCCTCGAAGCGCCTAAGCTCCTGGTCGTACAGGCTGCGCTCCTCTTCGAGCTCTCTGCGAAGAGCTTCAGCCTGTCCGCGCTCCGCTTCGGCGCTTTGGCGGTCCCGCTCGAGCGAAGCGATCATGCTTTCTACGCGGAGATCGTCTTCGCTGACCTCGCCACGGGCCTGCTGGATAATGCCTTTGTCGAGGCCGAGCCTCTCGGCAATGGCGAACGCATTGCTTCGGCCCGGCACCCCGACCAGAAGGCGATAGGTCGGGCTCAAGGTCGCGATATCGAATTCCATGCTCGCGTTGATGAGTCCTTCGCGGTTGTACGCATAGGCTTTCAGCTCGCTGTAGTGGGTCGTGGCCAGCATCCGGGCGCCTGACCGGTGGATATGGTCGAGAATGGCGATGGCGAGCGCGGAGCCTTCCGCAGGATCCGTGCCGGCGCCAAGCTCGTCGAGCAGCACCAGGCTGTCCGACGTCATGCGTCCGAGAATGCGAATGATGTTGGTCATGTGGCTGGAGAACGTGCTGAGGCTCTGCTCGATGCTCTGCTCGTCGCCGATATCGGCATAGATGGCGTCGAAGACGCAAAGCTCCGTACTGTCGTCGGCCGGTACGAACAATCCCGACATCGCCATCAGGCTGAGCAGGCCGACCGTCTTGAGCGCGACCGTCTTGCCTCCCGTATTGGGACCCGTAACGATGATGCCGGTATGGCTTCCTCCCATCTCCAGATCGAGAGGCACAGCCTTGTCCCGCTCGATCAACGGATGGCGTCCCCGCCGGATGCGCAAATACCCGTTGCCGTTCATCGCCGGACGCTCGGCCCGCATGCCGTGCGCAAGCACGGCTTTGGCGAAGGCGAAATCCAGCTGCGCAAGCAGATCGTGGTTGATGGCCAGATCCTCGGCCGCTTCGGCCGCCTCGGCGGTCAGCTTCTGAAGGATGCGCTCGATCTCGCGCGCTTCCGCAGCCTTGACCTCCCTCAGCTTGTTGTTCATCGCGACGACTGCCTCCGGCTCGATGAACAGCGTCGCGCCGGAATTGGACTGGTCATGGACGATGCCGCCGAAGTGAGAGCGGTATTCCTGCTTCACCGGGATGACATAGCGGTCTCCCCGCAGCGTGATCAGGCTGTCCTGAAGCATCTTCTGAACGGAGGAGGAGCGCAGCATCGATTCAAGCTTCTCCCTTACCTTGCCTTCGCCCTGGCGCAGCTCCCGGCGGATCTGGGCCAGCTCGCTGCTGGCGCTGTCGAGGACATGGCCGTCCTCGTCGATGCAGGCGAAAATCGAGTCCTCAAGCTCCTTGCGCGGATAAATGCCATCGGCGACATGCTCCAGCAGAGGAATCGGATGATCTTCATGCACATGCAGGATATGGCTTCGGACCCTGCGGGCTCCTCTGGCGGTCAGCGCCGTTTCCAGCAGCTCCGCCGAGCTCAGCGTTCCTCCGATGACCGCCCGCTTGAGATGGGCGCGGATGTCGGCGATGCCGCGGAACGGGCCTGTTCCCTTCAGACGGTATGCCGCTGCCGCTTCCTCGGTAGCTTGGAGAGAGCGCTCGACATCGGAAAGCTCCGAGGAGGGAGCGAGCTCTTCGGCCAGGCGGCGGCCCATCGGAGTCGATGTATGTTGAAGTAGTTGGTCGATGATTTTGGCATATTCGAGTGTATGCAGGATTTTGCTGTCCACGAGCGTCATGCAGCTCCTTTCAACGTCATTATACCGGAAGCGGGGAATCCGCGCACGCAGGTCAAATCGGCTATACATGAAATAGCCCGAAAACATCCACACTAGGAGCGAAGGCTGAGTTCAAACTTCAATTCACTAAGGAGGTACCCGCATGAGCTTTTTAGGACATGTCGTTCGTTTTATCGTCGCGGCCATCGTTCTGATGCTGGTGGGTTACATCGTTCCCCAGTTTGCCGTAGGCGGATTCTGGAGCGCTTTGATGCTGGCTCTGGTCATCGCTCTGCTTGGATGGGTCGTCGAAGGCATCTTCGGCAAAAGAGTGACCCCCTTTGGACGCGGCATCGTCGGCTTCATCGCGAGCGTCGTCGTCATCTGGCTGGCCCAATTCATTGTCGGAGGAGTAGCCGTGACCTGGCTCGGCGCCATTCTGGCCGCGCTGGTCATCGGGATTATCGATCTCTTCATTCCGACGCCTTTCGATGCCGGCCGCAACAAGAAAGAGCATCATTGAACGCAGGCACGGAACGGAGCCGGCAACTGCTCCTTTCGTGCCTCTACATATGTCATTTTTTGTTCAAACCCTGTCCGGCATACTCATTTCATCCCATTTCCAAATTCGTTATGATAGATAGAAGACAATCCGAAAGGGGACAACCACTGTCATGTTGCATAAATGGGGAAGAAAGCTGCCGCTCGCGGCAGCCATGGCCGTACTTCTCGTTGCGCTTACCGCATGCGGCTCCGGCGCCAGCAATTCCGCCTCCACGACGGAGGACTCGACTCCAGCCTCCCAGGAGGTCGTCGTCAAGGCCACCAATTACAAGTTCGACCAGCAGACATACGAAGTGAAAAAAGGCGAGCCGGTACGGATCAAGGTCGAAACCGACGGCATCCACGGCATCAAGGTCGCCAACACGGATATTGCCTTGAAAGCCGGACAATCGAAGGTATATACCATCAATGATGCCGGCGAATATGAAATTGTCTGCAGCATCCCGTGCGGACCCGGCCACGAAAAAATGCGCGCGGTTCTCAAGGTCCAGTAAGATTACGCCCATCAAGGGGCATCGTTCCTGATTATGCAGCCGGCTTGATTTTTGCCGGCATGCAAAAAACCGTCTCGGCTGCCGCAAGCGGCAAGGAGACGGTTTTTTTTTTGGCTGCAGTGAAGTTCGCGCAGGCGCCGCAAAAGCCTGTCAGCTCTGTTCGATCAGCTCGATCCATTCATTGTACTCCGTCTGCAGCTTGGAATATTCGCTGCGGAGCTTTTCATGCTCGATCTTCAGCCGCTCATGGGATTCGGCCAGCCGCTCGTTCTCCGTATGGAGGTGGCTGATGCCGTCGCGATGGTCCGAACGCTCCGCCTCCAGCTCCTGCAGGACGCTCTCCAGCCGCTCAAGGCTGATCCCGATGCCGCAGCCTCCTGGCGGGCACGCTCTATCTCCCGCCGCAGCTCGGCTTCCGTGCCGGATTGCTCCTCCTGCTCTTCGGCCAGCTGTCTAAGCTGATCTTCGCGCTGAGCAGCCAGCTGCTGCAGCTCCCGCAGCTTGTCCTCCAGCTGGAGCATCCGCTCCCCGGCCGCACGCTGTGAAGCCTCCCGCTCCGCTTCCGCCTGGGCCGACCGTTCCGCGGCCTGCCGCTCCAAGGATTCGGCGCGCGCTTGGGCGTTACGGAGCTCCTCCAGCAATCCGCTTACGCGGCCCTGATGGCCTTGCTCGACTTGCGCAAGGCGATCCTCGGCTGCCGCCAGCTTCGCTTGCAGCTCCTCCAGCCGACCGCGGGCGAGATCCAGATCCTGCTGGGTGCCGCGGAGCTGGGCTTGCGATGCCTCGAGCAGCCGGCCCCGCGCCTCCTCCTGCTCCAGCACGGAGTAGAGATGCTCCTCGGCGTCGCTAATCCGCTTGCTCCATTCCTCCTGCAGCGCAGCATTGGAGGCGGCCGCCTCTCTAAGCCGCTTTTCCAGCTCGCTCCGCTCCTCCGCCCAGACTTCCGCGCTGCGAAGAAGCTCCCCTTGGCGGGCCTCCTCCAGCTTTTTAAGCTCCGACTCCCATTGGTCGCGGTTCCGGGAATGGCTCTCCTCCAGCTTCGCGGCCTTGGCTTCCGCCCTGAAGGCGTCCTCTCCCGCACGCGCGGCTGCCGCTTCCGCCGCGGCAAGCTTCTCGTCCGCAGCTGCGGACGACAGCCTCATCTCCTCGCGCATCCGCGCCGCCTCGGCTGCCGCTTCTTGTCTTACGCGCTCAAGCTCCGCCTCGGCGTCCTTCGAGCGCTCCAGCTCCCTGCGCTCGGCGGCTTCCTTCACATGCTCAATCTCCCGCGCTGCGCGCTCCAGCGATTCCCTGAGCTCGCTTGCCGCAGCTTCCCGCTCGGCCGAGGACGCCAGGCGCAGACGTTCCAGCTCGGCCTCGAGAGAGGCCGTCCGCTCGCGCAGCCGCGCTTCAGCGTCGATACGGGCCTGCTCCGCCTCCTGGAGCAAAGCTTCCGCAGCGGCCGACGCCTCGCCAAGCTCGCGCTCATGCTGCTTGCGCAGCTCAGCCTCGCGCGCCTGCATTGCCGCTTCCGCCTCGGCCGCCGCCTGACTGCGCTCGCTCTCATAGCTGCTTGCGCAGCTGCTCCTCGCGCT
>NZ_CBRA020000119.1:0-31693 GCF_000469945.2 Paenibacillus sp. P22
GCCGCTGTCCTCCCCTTCCGGAAGCGCGGCGCTCAGGCGTACATGCTCCGGCCGGACGCCGAGCACGACGCTGCGCAGCGACCGGTCGGTGCCGCCGAGGCGTCGCTCCATCTCCACGGGCAGCGGCAGCTTCATCCGGCGGTTGGCGAAGTAGAGGGTCCCGTCCTCCCGCTGGATCCTGCCGGGGATAAAGTTCATTTGAGGAGAGCCGATGAAGCCCGCCACGAACAGATTGGCCGGCTCGTCGTACAGCTTGCGCGGCGGGGCGACCTGCTGGATGACGCCGTCCTTCATGACGACGATCCGGGTGCCCATCGTCATCGCTTCGACCTGGTCGTGGGTGACGTAGACCGTCGTCCGCTTGAGGTCGCTCTGGAGCTTGATGAGCTCGGCGCGGGTCTGCGCCCGCAGCTTGGCGTCGAGGTTGGACAGCGGCTCGTCCATGAGGAATACCTGCGGCTCCCTGGCGATGGCTCGGCCGAGGGCGACGCGCTGCTTCTGGCCGCCGGACAGCTGGCTCGGCTTGCGCTCCAGCAGATGCGAGATTTCGAGAATCTTGGCCACGCGGTTCACGCGCAGCCCGATTTCATGCTTGGCGGTCTTGCGCAGCTTGAGGCCGAGCGCGATATTTTCGAACACGGACAGGTTGGGGTAAAGGGCGTAGTTCTGGAACACCATGGCGATGTCCCGGTCCTTGGGGGAGACGTAATTGATGAACTTGCCGTCCATGTACAGCTCGCCGCTGCTGATCTCCTCGAGACCGGCCAGCATGCGCAGCGTCGTGGACTTGCCGCAGCCGGACGGCCCGACGAGCACGAGGAACTCGCCCTCCTCGATGGACAGATGAAAATCGTCCACGGCGGGGCGGGCTTCGCCTTTATAGCGTTTGAAGACATGATTGAACGTGATGCTTCCCACTGTTCTCACCTCGCTCTAGACTCTTCTGGATTGCTCTAGAGTCCATGTTAGCGCAAGGCGGGAATGGAAATAATAGGGTGGAATTGGCTTTTGCAGGGGGATATTGGCTGGGGAAGAGAGTTGCGGAACTCAGATTCTCGATCGTATTCTCTCAAGTATAGGCGTCCATGATTCCGGCCAAAAAATTCCGATAGTCAGCCACATAGGATTCGGGCTCGATAATCCTCAAGTCCCGCCCGAAACCCGCTAAAAATTGAAACCCGATCTCGTCTTGAGGCACGCTGATCGTCGCCACCACCTGTTCGGGATTCGAGGCATCGATGCTTTTTCGGCCATACCTTTCCAGCAATTGATCTTGGATGCGGGGGGAAATACGAGCTTTGACGGCAACGAGCCGAGCCTGATAGTCATTTCCCGCGACTGAATGATCCAGATCATTTCGAGGAATAAAGGATTGTTTCTCCGTATTCAAACGATCCGTTCTCGACAGTTTAAACGTTCGATACGCCTGCCGTTCTAAACAAAAGCCCTTCAAGTACCAGCTCATCTCGCTGAAATGAAGCTGGTAAGGCTCCACCGTTCTCTTTGTAGCGAGACCGTTTCGATCCATATAATCAAATGAAACCAGCCTGTTCTGCAGGATGGCCTGCTGGCAAATGTTCAAGATCGGTTGAATCTCCGACCGCCCTTCCCAATCGTAAAAGGACAGATGAATAAACCCTTTGGGAGACACCGGATTCACCATGGACTCAATCTTCTTTATCGTCATCTCCACTTCCTGATGGACCCGAATTTGCCCCAGTCCGCTCAGAGCGACCAACAGATTTTCCAAATCCTTGTGGCTCAAAAGGCGCTTGTCGAGCTTATATTCATTCATGATCCCATAACCGCCATTCACCCCATGAATGGAGTAAATCGGAATATTGGACAGGCCAAGCGTTTCCATATCGCGGAGAATCGTTCTTTTGGACACCTGAAACAGCTTGGCAAATTCGTTCGCTGAAACGACTTCCTTTTGCAGCAGGATCATGACGATGGCAATCAGCCGCTCTATCTTCCCCATTTTTCCCCTCCTCGAATTCGAGCATCGTAGCTGTTCATATGAATTCAAAAACGTCTGTTTCATTTTAATCCCAACTTTTGTTTGGGCGCAGCACAAATAAGTGACAATATAGCTGTCACCTATTATACCTTATGCTGAGTGCATCAAAAGAAGGAGGAATCACCATGTCAGCTGTTGCGTATTTGAATTTTGATGGAAATGCAGGACAAGCGATCGACTTTTATGCCGAAGCGTTCCATGCGACCCAGGTCAAGAAAGTCCAGTTCAAGGATCTTCCCCAAGATCCCAACTACCCGTTGCCGTCAAATGAACAGGAAATGGTGATGGAGTCATCGATCGAGTTTGATGGCGGAAAAATCATGATGTCGGACCTTCTGCCTTCCATGAAGCCGGTAACGGGCGAGCTTGTACAAGGAAACCAGGTGCTGATCAGTCTCGTTATCGAGGATCAAGAAGCTTTGGCCGCATACTTCAACAACCTGTCTGTTGGAGGACAAATCATATTGCCTTTGTCCAGCCAGCCTTGGTCCGCTTGCTTCGGAATGCTGGTGGATCGATTCGGCATGGTCTGGAAGTTCAACAGCGACGCAGACAAGTTTCTTGATTCCGTATTTGCCCATAAAAAATAATAAAAGCGCGGTACCGTCTATGGACGGTTGCCGCGCTTTTTTTTTTTGTTCAAAAAATCAAGGACAGGGAGGATGGATAGGGAAGAATTAAGCCAAATAAAGCGGTTCAGCTGAACGGGGCTATGGGCGAAAAAATACGGAAGGAGCTGCCGCGGCGCATGGTTTTCAACCCTAACATGGAACTTTCAAGCCGCGGTCGCGTCAAAATCCAACCGCAGTCACAAGCCTTCATTAATTTTAACTAGTATTTCCTTCAAGGTTTTCTTTTCCTCTGCGGTAAGGGTTTGAACGATTTGATCCTCGACGCTTTGAAAGGAAGCATTAAATTCTTCGATCAATTCAACGGCTTTGGGCAAAACATATATATTTTTTTGCCGTTCATTATTGGCAGGTATCTTGCGCTCGATAAATCCTCTTTTCTCAAGGCCCTGAAGCATGCTTGTAATACTGGCTCCTCGCACGTGAAACCGATCTGCAAGGTCCTTTTGAATAATAGTTCTATCTTGGTTTTTGTAGATATAGTCGATTATTTTCCCCTGGTGCGCGTTTAAACCCAGCTCTTTGATGCTCTCGTCCGCTCTTTTCTTTAACTTAAGGCCGATAATCTGGAACAAATCCAGATAAGGCGTATCCTTGCGGGGTTTCATGATGGTACCCCCTCAAATTATTAGAAGGCTAATTGTCGGTAAATAGACTATACAGAAAACAAGCTGACGCGTCAAATTAAAGTTAGTTTATTGACAGTTAGCTTTCTAACTTTTATACTTCTAATTGTTACACTGCCATGCAGCTGTCAGGCCAAGGAGGAATAAGAATGAAGAATGCAGTTCAACACGTTCCGTCAGAAAAAGTGACTGCCATTACGAATGCGCGTATTTTCGATGGGGAAAGAGTAATCGAGTCAAGGAGCGTTGTCATCAAAGGAGAAACCATCCTTGCGGTGGGCGGCGACATTCCGGCGAATGCTACTATCATCGATGCCAACAATGCGACATTACTGCCCGGCTTAATTGATGCGCATGTCCACACTTCCATCGGCGGTTTGCGGGATGCCTTGAATTTCGGCGTGACGACAGAACTCGAGATGAACGGCGACTTTACGGAGAGAGGACGCGCAATCCAATTGAAAAATGCAGAGGACGTCGCCGATGTCCGTTCTGCAGGCACGGCGATAACCGCCCCGGGCGGCCATCCGGATGAATTGCTTCCGGATGGGGATGAGATCCCGGAATTCGTGTTAAAGGAATTGGAGAAGCTTGCAAAGGAAGACCGGGAAGCTATGCTGGCCGCATACGCCCACGATCACGAAGAAGTTCCGCAAGTAACGACGGTGGAAGAAGCCATCAAACATGTGCATACACAAGTAGAGAATGGCGCCGACTATATCAAAATCATGATTGAAGAAGGCACCGTCATGGGTGCTCCTGGCCTGCCGGTTTTAAGCGACGAGATTCTACGTGCAGCCGTGGAAGAAGCCCATAAGTTCGGCAAAATCGTCATCGCCCACGTCTTGACTGCTCATTCTTCGCAAACCGCCATCGATCTTGGAGTCGACGGATTGGGCCACCTGTTTGTCGACAGGCCTGAATACACGTCGGAGTTAGTGCAATCCATCGTCGATTCCGGCGCGTTTGTTATACCGTGCTTGGTGTTGAACTCATCCATTCTCGGGAATCCAGCAACCGATTTGGCGAATGATCCGCGTGTTTATTCCAACTTAAGTCCGGAATGGATCGATATTCTGAACTCTAGCTTCCATACTTTCCCGCAAGGCAAAATGGAAAACAGCTTCAAAAACGTGATGGATCTTCACCATGCAGGAGTGGATATTCTTGTCGGTACGGATGTCGCCCCCGTTCCCGTTCCGAATCTTGGCGGCCTGGCTCATGGAGCCAGCGTGCATCATGAATTGCAGCTGCTCGTTACGGCTGGATTCACTCCCATAGAAGCGCTTCAGTCGGCTACCTCGAAACCGGCCCGTCGGTTCGGTCTTGAGGATCGCGGACGTATTATCGAAGGAGCGCGCGCTGACCTCGTCCTGGTCAATGGCGATCCGACAACCACTATCTCGGATACCCTGTCCATTCAAGCCGTATGGTTCAAAGGCGTGCAGAAACGAAGTTGATCGTTGTTACTCCTGTTCTAACAAATTATATGTAGTCAAAAACGAACAGCAGGGCCCTCCGCTTCGAAGAGGGCCCTGCTGTTCGTTTTTGTAATTCAACTGCCAGCCGATTGACGCCGTCTGAAAAGGCACGTTTAAAGACGAGGATGGACAATGGCGTCCATCCATCTTCACTTTCATATGGCCGTTTCATCTATAAAGCGAAACCAAAAAAGGCTTCCGGGTCTCGGCCACCCTCGGTCCCGTAAACAAGGAACGTGGAATTCATTGTCGGGATACATCCGCTCCGACTAACCTCATCACGGCTGGCAGCAAGCTGCCATCACTCGTTGGGAATTGTTGATGCATGAACTAGTCATGATTCAACTGCCTCCTGTGATTTTTTCTTGAATTGGCCTTTGTTTACTTACTTTGCTCCAATTCCTTCATTATCGACTCGCTTTCAATATCGACATTTGGCATCACATTATCGAGCCATTTAGGCAGGTACCAGGCGGACCTTCCAAGCAAAGCCATGATCGCAGGAGCTAAGGTCATCCGAATCAAGAATGAGTCCACCAAAACACCGAAAGTAAGTGCAAAGCCCATTACTTTAATCATCGGATCGTCAGCAAATATAAAGGCGCCAAATACAAAAATCATGATTAGTCCCGCTTCAGTCACGACTCGGCCGCTCAGTCCCATTCCTGGCTAGGATCACGATAGCTCCACCGAAAAGAGGAAGTGCAAATTGTCGCCAAATCATTGAGTGAACTTGAATAGACCCTTTAGTCTTGAATTGATTCATACTCAAATCTTTGCTGTGCCGGACTTCAATCTAGCCCGAAATCCCACTATTTTTCGCTGTCACTTATGATACGATACACCGCAATGTATCTAAGCACAAAGTACGGTTGACCATAACGTATACATCCGCATATAAAACAAAACCATTCCCAATTACGGAGTGGTTTCTTTGAAAAGTACTTCACTATGTTCGAACTTTTATTCTCAATCAAGTCAACTACGCATTTGTATCTAACATTGTTGGGATAGTGATTTCTTTTACGCAAGAAGCTTTAGAAAGGTTCATTACGCATTTAACCAAAGAAACCATATCTTGAAGAGGAATCTGTGTGCCGCCATATGTTGAGAGGACTTTTTCGACTCCATCCTCCAATGGAATTTGGGTTGCAATCTCACCAGGATTTATACAAGTTACACCGATTCCATATTTCTTTACATACTCTCTCATGGAATTTCCAATACCACGCAAACCAAACTTAGAAGCTGCAAATGAAACTTGTGTAAAATCGTTATGTTCAAGACCTGCCGTAGAACCAATCAAGAAAATTTTGGCGTTATCTGACTTTTTGAGATTCGGTAAAAGCTTCTGGATACAGGTAATCGCAGAAGTAACATTAATATTGATGATATTGGCAATCTCCGCTGGATCATCTTGCTCAAAATTATAGTCGTCTCGAAACCCTTTACTCTCCCATATCCCTACATTGTATATTAATACGTCTATAGCAATATCATTTAATGCACTCGTAATCAACTTGCTTGCATCAGGATTCGCTAAATCCGCCTCGATCCAATATTTCAGAATACCATCTTCAACGTTTAAACTGCTAGGGTAAGTTCTAGAAACCACCCAAACCTGATCGCCATGTTCGGGTAATCCCTTGACGAATGCCTCACCTAATCCTTTACTTGCTCCGAAGATAATGAAATTTTTCATGAGTTATCCTTTCGATACGATTTTTTTATAATTATATCTAGTAATCACCGCTCATGAGAACAGTGTCTCATTTAAATAATAATCACTATTTTTATATGGCTACTTATCCCGAATCAACGAAGCATCCAAATACTCTCTCCCCAAATAACCACTCAGAGGACAGGACGGTAACGAACTTATAACATTTTTCAACTCTGTTCCTTTCTCATGAGACCAAATTTCAAAAATCAAAGTCTTCTTTAGTTGATGCTACTCTGGGGAGTCCGTCACCCCCGTTAGAACCTCAAAAGCATAAATCTCATATCGCCAAACTTGCCTACAGATTGGTATCTACCTGTCTTCAAGCGGACGCAGTGCGTTTATTAGGTGATTTATTTCAGTTATGCTATATAATATTGTGGTTTAAAGCACGTCCCACATGCATTGGGAACTTCCCCTAAAACGATGTATCAGGTCTTTCGGCACTGTGGTACGACTCTCCGCGCTGTCCGTCTATCGTCCATATAAAGACAAAATACCAGCCGCTTTTTCAATTAAATGTTCTCTGATATGCGAAGGGCTCAAACATTCGCAGTGATTGGTAAATCTTAATAAGGAGTCATAACCTTGCTCATTATCTTCCAATAAAATTGTTGCAGTGTACCAGCCATCCGTATAAGAAACAATACAACCTTCACCATAATAATCTATCATCTTCTTTTTAATATTCTCATTAAATCTAATTTGAACGTTTATCCATGATGCTTCTTTGGAGAATGATGCATCCATCTCATCGATTTCAAAGTTGCTCGGGACAAATGTAGTCTCTGAAAGAGATATATTAGATATCCGGTAAACTCTAAATGTTCGAAACACCTGCTTTGTCCGACAAAAGCCTTGCAAGTACCAATGATTTCCCTTGTGAACAAGTCGATACGGCTCGACTTCACGGTTGGACGTCCTTCCCTGTGCGTTGCAATATTCAAAATGTACTATTTTCTGCTGATCCAAAGCTTTATGCACGCATTCTAGAAATTGCTCCAAACGAGCGTCTGCATACCACGGCGTCAGGTCAATGACGATTTGTTCCGTTTGTCTTTCAACCAACGATAATTGATTACGAGGCACCATACCTTTGACTTTGATAATGGCATTTTTGGATTGCTCGTCTTTTAATACAGATTGAACGCCTGACAAGCCAATAAGCATCGTACGAATGTCCTTGTTTGTGAAAAGCTTTTTATCTACTTTATATTCTTCCAGAATACCGATGCCGCCCTGACGTCCAGGGTAGGTTATGATCGGAATACCCGCCTGATTGATAGCTTCAACATCGCGGTAAATCGTACGGGTAGTCACTTCCAAAATTGCGGCCAGCTCTTTAGCATCCACTTTTCTGCGTTGCATGAGAAGCATAATAATGGAGATTAATCGGTCGATCCTCATCCTTTCACCCCCTCTACCCTTTAAAACATGACATAATGTTGTCAAGTTTTCCATGTTACAATCAAATCCAATTCTGTCATTGGAGGTTGAGCCGAATGAACGAGAACCAAATGCTGCAACCTGAGAACCATACCATTACCCCCTGGGTCACTACAAAAAGCACAGAAAAATTGATTGCTTTTTTGGCTTCCGCATTTAATGCACAGGAACTTGGCCGGGTATACAATGCTGACGGAAGCATAGGTCATGCAGAGGTGCGCATCGGCGATTCAAAGATTCTAATGTTCGATTCTCCTGCCGAATGGCCGTCGTTTCCTTGCTTGATCCGTCTGTATGTGGGTGACAGCGATGAAATTTTTGCTCAGGCCATCAAGGCCGGCGCTACATCCATGACGAGAGTGATAACCCAGGCATGGGGGGAACGAGGCGGAAGAGTAGTTGATCCGTTCGGGAATATATGGTGGATAACATCCAAAATAGAGGACGTTAGTCCTGAAGAAATGATAGAGCGGTCAAAACAGCAAGAGTATATTGATGCTATGGAATATGCCCAGAAGAGCTTTAACTCATTTTTGACGGATGTGGAAAAGAGCTGAAAGACCCATTTTGGACTTTTTCAGGAGCAACTAATGAGTCGAATCCGAAGGCCACACTCGCCCGCTCCTTTGGGTGTCTAAGCGGTAATCGGAATATTTGCTCCGGAAAAATTCACGGCCAAGCTGCTCGGCGGCGGTAACCGGAGAACTTGGGTCATTCACCACCTCGCCGCGGCTGTTGCCGAAGCCTCGCACGACACCAACAAATTCGGAGTCTGTGTAGCGGGAATACTCCTGAATTTGATGGATAATGCCGAGCGAGGCGCCCGGATAAGTCTCCTCGGAAGCCAGCGCAAGGCCAATGCGCTTGCGGGACATCCTCTCCATAACATGGGCCGATTCCGAGTACGACGCTGCATAATAGCAGAATGTGCGATCGAAGAACGCTTTTGTCTGAGCCGATAAGCCGTACCAGTACACCGGGGAACAGAACACCACACCGTCGGCCGGTAGAAAGTCATCGAAAAACAGCGTCCGGTACTGGTCGGCAATAGCGCACTCGCTGTCCGGAAGACGACAGGTCCGGCAATCATGGAGAAAGCTTGAAATGTACGAGTCAATGAACCGCAACGATACCTGAGTCCTCACCTGCTCCGCCCCACGCTGAACAGCTGCTGCAAGCGCGGCAGAATTCCCTTTGCGTCGCGGGCTGCCAACGAGGATAAGCAGCTTTGGTGAATGGTTATTCAATTCTATTTCCCCTTTCCAATGCGGTTTTAGGTTCAACGCTTTTCTTATCCTCATTGTAATAATGAAATTGCAAATTGAATAATGATCGATATTGATATTTGTATCATTATTTCTGATATCCCTTTGGAGGAGAAACCGTGGAACTGATTGATCTCAAAGTATTTTTGAGCATTGCAGAAGAAGGCAGTATTTCGCGGGCAGCTGAACGATTGGAGTACGTGCAGTCGAATGTTACCGCGCGAATCCGTAAGCTGGAGTCTGAATTGGGGGTAGCGTTGTTCCACAGACATTCCAAAGGCGTCACACTATCTGAAAAGGGGATCGTATTACGCAAATATGCGCTAACGATTATGAATTTGTCCGAAGAAGCGGTTAAAGAGGTCCGGGAGACATCTTATCCAAGCGGCCCCTTAGCGATCGGCGTTGTAGAGACCGTTACGTGCGGAAATTTTATGAACATCTTATCAGATTTTCAATTGCAATACCCGGATGTATCGCTTTCCCTAATAACTGGAACCTCATCGGAGCTTCTTGCAAAGGTACTAAACTATCAATTGGATGGCGCCTTCATCACTGGCGATATCAAGTCGCCTCAGTTGATTTGTGAATATACGATGCAGGAGCAGGTCAAGCTGCTGACCCAAAAAACAGATGAGGTTTACCCGGACCTGTCGAAGACGAAATGGGCTGTTTTTCCGAAGGGATGTCCATTCAGGGCTATTTTGGAGGAGTGGCTTGGCAGCAAAGGAACACCTCTGGTGAAGATGATTGAAATCAGCTCGTTGGAAACGCTGCTGAGTTGTGTGCGGTCCGGTCTTGCTGCTACGCTGCTGCCTCAATCCGTGCTGACTGGAGCCTACAAGTCGCTGGGTGCATTCACGCTTCCGGCAGCGTTCAGGTGTACGCAGACAAACCTGGTTCGCCGGAATGCTCCATTTTCCAGTAAAGCTTTGACAGCTTTCGTAGAAATGGTGAAGATCGCTGGCCTTGATTGAAATTTATTTATGCCAGGCCGTCTGTGTCGCTACTCTAAGTTCTGTCATTTCGCAAGGAAGGATAGGTAGTTCTCCTCTTTCAAACTCACCCGATACGGCCAGTTGAGGAAGAAATGCAATTCCGATGCCGGACATTGCGCATTGTTTTATTGCTTCAGCACTTGAAAATTCCAAATTCATATGTAATCTAACGATTCCTTCCCGAGCTAATGCCTGATCGAAAATCAATTCTGTTTTAGGAGGGACTTTATCATGGAATATGAAATTTTGGAGCTAGGCGATTATACCCTGCAGTCAGGTGCAGTGCTGAATAACGCTTTTCTCGCATACAAAACTTATGGGACTTTGAATGCTGAGAAGAACAATGTTATTTTGTATCCTACAGCTCTGGGCGATACCCATCGAAGCAATGAATGGTTGATCGGCGAAGGTATGGCACTGGATCCAAATAAATACTTTATTATGGTTCCAAATCTGTTAGGAAACGGCTTGTCTTCATCCCCTAGCAACATGGAAATACCGTCAGATAAGAACTCATTTCCTCTCATTACGATCTATGACAATGTGCGAATACAGCACCATCTCATGATGTACAAACTAGGGATTAAGAAGATTGCTCTGGTCACAGGCTGGTCATTAGGAGCTATGCAAGCCTTTGAATGGGGAGCCGCTTATCCCAATATGGTTCAACGGATAGCACCTTTTAACGGAACAGCCAAGACTTGGCCTCACACCTATGCCTTCTTTGAAGGTGTAAAGGCTCCACTGGAGACTGACGACACGAGCACAAGCTTACGAACCGTAGGACGTATTTACGCCGGATGGGGACTCTCGCATGCGTTCTATCGTAATAGCTGCTACAAGGAGCTAGGGTACGATTCATTAGATGAGTTTATTGCCGGTTTCTGGGAGCAAAACTTTCTTGCGCTTGACCCTTGCAACTTATTGGCAATGATTCGGACAGGGCAACATGCCGACATCAGCAATAATCCCTTGTACAAGGGTGATTTCAATCAGGCACTCCAAAGCATCAAGGCCCAAGCCTGCATTATGCCAGGAAAAACAGATCTCTATTTTACGCACGATGATAGCATGTACGAAGCCGATCATATGCCGAACGCATGCATACATCCAATAGACTCCATTTGGGGACATTTTGCTGGAAGGGGTATTCATCAGCCTGATATCTCTTTTATTAATGATGCACTAAATAATCTTCTGTCCAATTGAATTTCATAAATCAATAGCCTTGCTGGGCTTGAGGTTCAGAGAAGGTTGTACTCCCTATGTACAGTACTCGCCAGAAAGAGCTGTTTTTCTTGGAAGAACTATTTATTAGAAATGTCGCCTAAAGACATTTACGCTCTAGTGTTTGAAACTCTAGACACTACATCCTTCTTAAAAGTGGTGGCCAAAAAGAATTGAAAAGATACGGTAAATGTCTCAATTTGGTCATCAATCATCTTGTAATGAATGCGACATAACCGAATTAAGCTATCATAAGTATCCATTTCATCTTTAGGACGGTTTTGACCATGTCTAGGCCCATTCTTCTGTCCAGAAAGAATATGGCATTCCTCGCCGACAATGGACGAATCATCTTTCTCAGTCTCATCAATAATTAGTTCTAGCTTGCTTGCATATGGAACATCTATTTCCTGATCTACCCCATAATACTTTCTAGTCTTATCTGAGATCGACATGAAATTATCGATGACTTCCCATAAATATGAGTTCGACTGATGTCCTACACTTAAGAGCCGTTCATTATAACTATTATTTCGCCCCGTGTCCTTAATGGAACAAGCTGCTCGCGGTCAGTACAATCATACCGTTAAATTGGAAAACATGATCTTATTGGGTCGCACAACAATCCCCCTACAGTCCATCTCTAGGGGGATAAGCTATCTTATACCTTCTTCCATCACTCCTACAATCAATCCTCTCCCCCCTTTTTTGTCACTCAAACTTTTCGCCGTCACTTATGGTAGGGTTCACTACTCTTAATCTTAAACTGGACCCCGCGTAACTTAACTACTGAGTATTGAGCACTCTCGGTATGCTCGTTGTCATTCCATATAGCAACACTTCCGAGCAACCTAGGTTTATGTTTGTAAAGAAAAAAGCCCGCTTTTATGCGGACTTGAAATCATTATGGTGTTCCAACCGTGTGCATTTGCTGAGTGCAGCTATCTTAATCGTCCATATAGTTATTTCCGCAACAATATCCCGGCACCCAACCTAAAACCCGCTTCGCCCGCTCATTGCTGAACAGCGGCTCCCGCCCTGTCAGCTCCTTCTTAAACTCCTTCACCTCGGGATAATAATTCTTCACCAGCTCCGCCGTATCCAGCTCGCTCAGCGTATCATCCCCGGTTATATTCAGCACTTCCGCTCCCTGGATCCCCTCCGCCGTCAAGGCCAGAACACAAGCCGCGGCGGCGTCCCGTAGATCTACATAACTCCAAAGGATCTTCCGAAAAGCCTCCGGCCGCTTCATCGCCTCCCGCAAATGATCATGCTCCTGCGGAGCCGCGATCAGGGAGAATCGGAGGCTGACGACCTCCAGCCCGCTGCGGCGGCTGAACATCGCCGCCGTCTGCTCGTTCAGCGTCTTGGACAGGCCGTAGCCTTCCTGGGCCAGATGGGGATGATCCTCATCGACTGGCAGATAAGCCGGCGCAAAGGGCTTCTCCGCCCACGCGAAGCCATAGCAGGACGTGCTCGATCCCATGACAACTCGATTAATTCCAAGCAGCGAAGCAGCCTCCAAAATGTTGAAGCCCCCGATGACGTTGATGGCGAAGATATGGTTATGCGGGAACCCGACCGGCGCCGGTATCGCTGCCAGATGGACGATGCCCTCCGCTCCGCGCAGGGCGCTCATCACCTGCCCCAAATCGTTCATGTCTACCTGAAGCTGCCTGCAAGGCAGCTTATCCGAAATGCGGCTATCCAGCGAAACGACGTCGAATTCGGCTTCCTTCAGCTGGCGCACGACCTCCGAGCCCAGCTTGCCGCTGCCTCCCGTTACCGCGACTGTTTTCATGTGGCGCCTCCTCTTCGCTTGTCCCCGCACTTCAGCCCGATCTGTACAGCTGCTCAAAAAAACATCGTGTAGAGCGGGTCTGCCTGGCTGACGTTCTTCACCGTACTTGAATGCTCCTACTCCAAGAAACAGCCGCCATCAAGGCCGTACCAGCGTCCCATCCGCCTTGCGGTCCAGCGCATACGGATGATGGTACTTCGAGCTGTCCCAGCCTTTGCGCAGCAGGCCCGCAGCTTGGACTTCATCCAGCTCCAGTCCGAGTCCCGGCTTGTCGTTCGGATACAGGTAGCCGCCTTTTCGCTCGATCAATCCCGGAAAAGCTTCCCGCTCCTCCGGCCGGAAATGGTTCACCTCCTGAATGCCGAAGTTCCACAGCGCCATGTCCAGATGGACCGCCGCCGCCTGGTTGACGGGATCGTTCTCCCCGCCCTCCTGCCAGGCGGTGCGGACGCCAAACGCCTCTGCGACGGCGGCGATTTTGCGGCAGGCGCTGATGCCGCCCGCCTTGGACAGGCGGACGCGGATGAAGTCGATCAGCCGCTCGGAGATCAGGGGCAGCCACTCCTGCACGTTGGTGAACTGCTCGCCTACCGCTTGGGGCGTGGAGCAGGAAGCCCGCAGATGGCGGTACCAGCCAAGCTGTTCAGGCGGAAGCGCGTCCTCCAGGAAAAACAATCGATAAGGATCCAGATTCCGCGCCAGCTGGATCGCCTGGACCGGAGACAGATGCTCATGCACGTCATGCGTGAACTGCGCATCCGGCCCGAACTCCAGCCGCAGCCCCTCGAACATCCGGGGTATGGCGGACACATAGGCCTGCTCGTCGAAAACCTGATTCCTCGACCATGCATTCTCTGGCAGCCGAGCACGCGAGGCGTCGATGAAGCCGCCGCCCCCGTAGCCGCCCATCTGCACGCGGATAACGGTGTAGCCCTCCTCGATGAAGCGATGCACGTCTTCCTTGAGCTCGGCTAGATCTCGCCCGCCCGCATGCCCGTAGCAAGGCACGGCCGCACGGGCCGCTCCTCCGAGCAGCTGGTACACCGGCAAGCCCGCTTCCTTTCCTTTGATGTCCCACAGCGCCATGTCGATGCCGCCGACGGCCGTCTGCAGGATGCCGCCGCTGCGCCAGTAGGCGCTGAGGCTCATCACATTCCACAGATCCTCGATGTTGGCGGCGTCCTTGCCGATCAGCAGCGGCTTCAGCAGCTGCTCGATCACCTGCACGACCGCCTCCGGGTTGTACAGATCCGAGGCGGAGCCAAGCCCGTACAGCCCGTCCTGGTCGGTGACGACCTTCACGATCGTCCAGCAGCCGTTCTCTCTCGTGCGGATGCACTGGATATCCCTGATCCTGGCCATTGCGATCCCTCCTTACGGACGGCGAATGCCGACCGTGACGATCTTGGCCGGTCCGACAGCCTGGATGAACTCCCCTTGGGAGCTTGCCAGAGCCGCGCCGACTTCTTCCATGATTGTGCTCTCATACATCGGGTTGTCCACGTCATCCATGATCGAGCTTTCATTGAAAGGAATATCCGCAGCACATGCGGCCGCATCGTGATTACGGCAACCCGACGGGCCCGTACCATCCATACTCATTCCCTCGGACAAATCCGCTCCCTCAAGGAGTATGGACTTGACCTTAAGAGCGGTCTCTTCCCCCTTTACGTTGAACACGCGCAGGAACAGGTCGTCGCTGTCCTCGCCCGCCTTGAGCGCGCTGAACGCGAGGCCTTCGCCATGCCAAGCGACCATCTCCCGCGAAGCCGGGAGGGCTCCGCCATGCTCGCCGGTCTGGACCGCCGTCCACGGCACCGGGAACTGGTACGCCTCGACGAAGGCTCCCGACTCCGCAACATCGCCGTCATGGACGATGAGCTTCATTTCCAGCGTGTGCACGCCCAGGCATTGAGCTTCCGGTGTCGGGAAGACGCCCCAATCGCCGAGCTCCCGCGTGCCGCGCAGCAGCGTCACGGCGAGCGTCGAGCCTTCCTCCAGCGCCTCATACTCGTTCAGGCCGATGTTGGCGACGGTCAGTCCGGCCGAGCCGTCGCTGATGCTGACGAACGCGTTCTGATGCTGGGCGTTGCTCGGATTGGTCCAGGCCGACTCCGGCTTGATCGGACGGCGGGCCAGCTCGTAGATGGAATCCGCCGTCACGGCGTCCGCCGCAAGTCCCGTCGGGAACAGCATGCGGATCCGATGGTCGCGGACCGTGTTGTCGACCGTGCTGGAGATCGCGACCGAGCGCGAACCCCGCTCCAGCGCCAGTCTCGTGACGATCTTCACCTCAGCCGTCTCCTCTACGCGCCGGGACTTGCGGCAGCGGAACGGAACCATGGACGCGACCTCCCGGTCCAGCGTCTCGTCCGCTCCGGCCGGCAGCTGCCAGCGGTGGACGATTTCCAGCACGGCCCGCACAGCCGTATGCTCCGCAACACGAACCTCCGCCTGAAGTTCCCGGGTCGTCAGCGGCTGCTCGCCGTCCGGCTGCCGGTACATGTACTCGTTGCCGATGTCGCCCGTATCCTCGTAAACGCCGAGACCGGCATAAACGCGGCCGTTCCCTTTATCCGTCAGCGTAAAGGAGCCGTCCTCGGCAACCTCGATACGAACCTGCCCATTTTCAATGACGCGTCCCGATGCAGCCAAGCCGCCGCTGTCATGCAAAGCCACCGTCCCTACCCCGGAAGGCACAACCGCATACGTCCGGTACCCGATGCCAGGCAGCGGCTCGGCATGCAGCTCGGCCTCGACGCGGTACGCCCAGTACGGCTGGCGGAAGCGGTCATCCGGCAGGTCGTAGCCGAATTCCAGGCCGACCTTGCGCAGCTCGGCCGGAACCTGCCTCCCCGCCTCATCGACGACGATCCAATCGTCGAGACTCAACGACTCGAACGCCGGCTCCAGCTCGCCATACCGCTCATGCGGCTGACGATGGTCGAAGTAAAACCGCTCCAGGTCGACCGCCGCCTTCACTACGCCTCCCCGGGCATGGCCCGACGTGTTGAACACGACGAACGGACGCGAACCTTCGCGGAAGCCGGACGTGTCCACCTGTGCAGCCAGCCACTCCGCGCTGCGCCGCGCGACAGCCTCCGCGACCTGCCCCGCCTTGGCGAAGCGGGTCATCATCTCGCGATGGACCTCGTCCACGCTGCAGCCGCAGATGCTGTCATGCGGATGGTTCTGCAGCAGCGTTTTCCAGGCGTACAGCAGCTCTTCCCGCGGATAGGCGGCGCCTGCGAGCATCGCCATCGCCGACAGCGGCTCCGCCACCTTCTCCAGCAGCGTCTGCACACGCGCGTTGGCCTGCTTGATGTACACCCTCGCCGAGGCGGTGTTCACGAGCGTGATCCAGCCGTCCGTGAACTGGCTGCGCAGCTCGCCCTTGACGACGTCGAGATTGCCCGGCAGCTCCGCCTCCAGCGCCGCGACGTACTGAGGGAGGCTCGACTGCCGGAACTCGACGTCCGGCCTGATCTCCGCGGCCGTGCGAAGCGCCTCGGACAGATCCTTCTGCAGCGGCTGATGGTCGCAGCCGTTCATGAACAGCAGCTGGTCCGTCGAGGCGAACGTTTCCGCGTCCGCCAGCTTGCGCTGCCAGTACTCCCGGGCAGCCTCCTGCTCGACCGGAATTTCCACCCCGTTGTTGTACCACCCCGCGAACAGGATCGCCAGCACCCGCGTGCCGTCCGGCGACTCCCAGTGCATCTCGGAGAACCGGGACGTATGCTCGCCGCCCTCCTGCACCTCGTTGTTGAAGCCGACCGGCTTGACTCCCCGCCCGTATACGGCCGTCGTGATGCCGGCTTGGGAGATGAGCTGCGGAGCCTGCCCCATGTTGCCGAAGGAATCGGGGAAATACCCGATGCGGGCGACGCCGCCGAATTTCTCCGACGCCTTGATGCCGATGAGCAGGTTGCGCGCATTGGCCTCGCTGCTCACGAGGAACTCGTCCTGGAGAATGTACCATGGGCCGACGACGAGCCGGCCCTGCCGGACGAGCTCCCTCACCTCCGCCTCCCGCCCGGGCCTCACGGCCAAATAATCCTCCAGCACGATGTACTGCCCGTCGAGATGGAAGCTGCCGAAGTCCGGATCGTCCCGGAACGTCTCGATCAGATCGTCCATCAGCTGCACGAGCTGCAGCCGGTGCGTCTCGAACGGGAGATACCACTCCCGGTCCCAATGCGAATGCGCGATGACATGCGCTGTTTTCGTCTTCATTTCGCCGATCATCCTATCTCTGTATATTCGCTGGCTTAGACCCGCTTACATCTTGACCGAACCGACCGTCATGCCCTTCACGTACATCTTCTGCATGAACGGGAACGCCATCAGAATCGGAATGACGGTGATCAGCGCGCCGGCCATGAGCTCGTTCCACTTCTTGAATGACGAGGAGTCCAGGTACATGAGCCCCATCGGGAGCGTAAACATGCTTTGCTTGTCGACGATGATCATCGGCCAGAGGATGTTGTTCCAGCTGCCGATGAAGTTCAGGATCGCAATCGTGCCGATCGCCGGAAGGGCGAGCGGCAGGTAGATGCGCCAATAGATTTTGAAGCTGCCGCAGCCGTCGAGCACGGCGCTCTCGTACAGCTCATGCGAGATCGTCCGGAAATAGCTCGTGAACAGGAAGATCGCGAACGGCGCCGCCCCGTTGATCATGGGGAGGATCATGCCGATGTACGAGTTTTGCAGGCCGAGGTTCGTCATGTTGATATAGAGCGGAATCAGCGTTGTCACGCCCGGCACGAGCAGCAGCGCGATGAACGTGTAATAGAAGATTTTTTTGCCCTTGTACCGGAACTTCGCGAACGAATACCCCATCATCGTGTAGATGACGACGACGCCGAGGATGACGAAGAGGCTGACGACGACGCTGTTGACGAAGAACTGGTAGAAGTTCAGCTTGCTCCACACCTCCCCGAAGTTGGACCAAAGAGGCGCGGCCTTGGGGAAGGGAGACTGCGGATTCGCGAGCGAGTCCTGGGTCGTCTTGAGAGACGTCCCGATCATCCATAGAAACGGGTACACGCAGGTGACGCCGTAGATGACGAGTAGGATATGCTTCAAGTATTTGACCATGCGGGTCCCCTCCTATATGTCCGCCTGGAAGGAGCGGATGCTGAAGATGGCGATGACTCCCGTTACGAGGAAGGAGACCCATCCGATCGCGCTTGCCAGGCCGTAGTCGTTGTCGAGGAACGCGGTGCGGTACACGAGAGTTCCGATGACCTCCGAGCTGCCGCCCGGTCCCCCGCCGGTCATGATGAATACGTTCTCGAACGTCTGAAAAGCCCCGTTGATCATCTGGATGACCGCGATCAGCGTGATCGGCTTGAGCAGCGGCCATGTAATCTTGCGGATGAGGGTCGTCTTGCTCGCCCCGTCCACGCTGGCCGCCTCGTAGAGGGTCGGGTCGATGGATGTAAGTCCCGCGTAATACAGGATGAGCGTGCCCGGAAGGCCGCCCCAGATCGTCGTCAGGATGATGCCCATGAGCGAGGTCGACGAGCTGCCGAGCATGCCTCCGGGAATGACGAGGAAGTCCAGGCCGATCCATTGGAACAGCGCATTGAGCGCGCCGGCGGGCTCGAACAGCCCTTTCCAGACGTAGAAAATCGCGACACCGGACGCAATCATAGGCAAGAAATAGACGGTGCGGTACATCGCGGCCATCTTCGTGTTCTGCAAGGTGAACGCCAGCACGAGCGCCACCGGCACGACGATGACCACCTGGAAGACGGCGATCAGCGCGTTGTGCAGCAGCGCCTTGTAGAAGTTCTGCGTGACGATCGGGTCGTCGCCGAGCAGGAACTGGCGGAAGTTCGCCAGCCCCTCGAAGCGCGCCGTCGAGAAGTCGATGCCCGACCAGTTGTAGAAGCTGAGCAGGATGGAGAAGCCGACCGAATACACCCCGACGCCGAGAAACAGCAGCACGCCGGGCAGCAGGAACAGATACGGCACCCATTTGTTTTTTGTCGTTACCATCTCAAAAATCACCTTCAGGCTCTTGGAGTAACGGCCGGCCGGCGCTGGATGCGCCGGCCGGCCGGATGGATCGGGACTTAGTTGCCGCTTGCCTCAAGCTTCGCCATCGTGTCGTCGAATTTCCCCGCCGCCTGCTCCGCCGTCAGCTTCTTCTCGATGACCGACTGCAGCGCCTGGGCGTACACTTCCCATTCCTTATGCTTGCCGCGCAGGGAATTGATGGCCGGCGAAGCTTCGGAATACGGTCCAGGCTCCTTGGCGAAGGCGTCGGAGATGGACTTCAGGTTCGGATCGAGATCCTTGGCATGGTCGCCGAGATTTACGGCCGGCACGGTGTAGGCGCCGTTCGCGAAGGCGACGGCCGCTTCGGGATCGGTCGTCATGAAGGTGATGAAATCAAGCGCCGCTTCTCGGTTTTTGGAATCCTTATTGACGGACAGCTGCGTCAGGGTGAACGGATCGGTCGTCCAGGCCTGGATTTTGGAGCCTTCCAGCGGCGGCACCGGGAACGTGATGATATCCTCCGGCTTCATGCCCATCGCGAGCAGCGTCGACATCGTGAAGGAGCCGCCGAGGTCGAACGCCGCCTTGCCCGCCGCGAACGCCTGGTCGGCGCCGTCGATGTCGGTCGACAGGACGCCCGGCATGAGCAGTTCCTTGCCCGCCAGCGTCTCCATCGCCTTGACGACCGGCAGGTTGGCGGGATCGCTCATCTTGGCCTTGCGCTCCAGCAGATCGATGTAGCCCTGCGGTCCGCCATGCATGATGGAAAGCGCGGAGCCGGCCCAGTTCTCCCACAGATCCGGAATTTTCGCGCCGAACACAAGGCCCGGCGTTCCGCTTTTCGCCTTGACGGCTTCCATCATGGAGACGAATTCCTCCCAGGTTTTCGGCGCTTCCGCCTTCAGCCCGGCTTCCTCCAGCAGCTTCTTGTTGCCGTAGAAGGTGAAGAAGCCTCCGATGTCGAGCGGCAGGCCGTAGAACTCGCCGACCTTCAGTCCTTTCTGGACGGTCGTGGCGTTTTTATCCGTCTTCCAGGAGTCCACCTGACTCTGCGTGATGCGGATCGGGTCCATTGCGGTGCCGACGTATTTGCCGAGCACGTCGTCCTTGATTTCGCCGGACAGCTCCAGCACGGAGCCTTCGATGGAATCGCCCGCGGTCGCCCACCAGTTGATGACATCCGGCAGGTTTTTGGAGTTGGCCGCCGCCTGGAACTTCTGGCGGTACGTGTCGTCCGGAGTGAAGGTGTCGATCTTGACCTTGACGCCCGTCTTCTGCTCGTACAGCTTGGCCGCCGCCTCGAAGCCCGGCGTGTACGCCACCTTCCAGGTCCACATCGTCAGCTCCTTGCCGGAGCCCGCAGCGTTATCGTCGCCTCCGCCGCCCGAGCAAGCGCTCAGCAGGAGAGCGGATGCCGTCATCGTCGATAGGATACAACCTGCTTTTCTGTTCATGGCCAACCACCTTTTCTGTATTTAGCTTGGAGTCGTTCCTGCGGCGGCTGCCCGCCTCGCCTATTCATCGTAGCGCAGGAGACGGGAAAGCATACAGGAGGCGGAATTGGCTTTTGCAGGCCGATCTTGGCTTTGTCTCGGGAAGCTGCGGTTCAACCTTGCGCGGACGCGGATTTGAGCCGGTTCATGCGATGCCTCAGCTTGCCCAGCGATTATTTCCGGGTGGGAGAAAATAGGAATCCGTAGGAGTCCACGCGAAAAAGCCTCTACAGGACGATAGCGTCCCATAGAGGCTTGTGTTGCTTAGCGGTGGCTCGTCGGATGGGTCGCCGTAACCGGCAGCTCTCCCTTGAACATGCGGTTGATGTCCCCCGCGAGCCTCAGGTAGAAGTCCGACGATACCGACACGCCGTCGGCGTCCAGCGTCAGGAAGTATTGATTCGTCGGAATCATGGAGCTGTTCTCGGCGATCTTGGCGATGGCCGTTCCTTCGTCGTACTCGTCGAACATCGCGACGTAGCCGGTGTTGATGCCGACCGTCTTCATGTCGTAAGCCTGCCTCCACATGAAATCGCCGTGCATGCGCGGATTCTCGTTGCGCGGGCCGCCGGTCATGTTGGACCAGGCCGAGCCCGGCCAGATGACGGGCTGGTAGGCGATATTGTTCTGCTGCGTGAACGTGTAGTCCGGCTGCCAGACGTTGGTCTTCCAGCTGTCTGCGTCGTTCATGTCGTGAAAGCGGCCGACGAACCACGGGGAGATCATGTCCAGCGACTTGTACACGTCGAGGAACCCGGCCTTGGAGTCGTTGACGCCGGTGCGCCAGTAGGCCGGCACGCCGCCGATGACATAGACGCCCTGCTGCTTGAACCAGCTGATCAGCCCCGCCGACTCGGCGGCCGTGCCGGGACGGTCGGTGAAGCCGATGCCCCAGATGCAGACGACCGTTTTGCCGTTCTGCTTGGCGTAGGCGCTGGACGAGGGAAGTCCCATCGCGTTGACGACGTTGGCCGTCCAGTCATGCTTGACGGCATTGACCCAGTTGGAGGCGTTCATGCCGGTAATGTCGTACATGACGTAGAACTTGCGGTTGTTCGCCTCCGCCGCGTTCTTGACCTTGACGGCGACGCTGTCGCGGTTCGTCTTCCAGTTGTTCGGCGTGTCGCTCTCGTCCGCCCCGAACCGCTGGAGGGCCGCTCCGTCGATGTTGTACGTCTTCATCCATTCGAAATGCTTGCTCACCGTCTCCTGGTCATACGAGGAGAACAGCTTGGCCGAGGATCCGTTGCCAAAATTGCCGAGTCCGGTCTGGTAGGACTTCGTATATTCCCTCATGTCGGGATACAGCTCGAAGTTGACGTTGCCGGTCGCGGCAGGCGCGCTGCTGTTTTTGGACCAGTGCACCCAGCCTCCGTTCGGAGAGCCGTCGCCTGCGGCATTGAACCAGCCCTGGTAGCCCGCGAACAGCTTGCCGACGACGTCTCCGCCGCTTGGCGCCGAAGCCGCATTGAACTTGAACCAGAGAATGTTGAACAGGTTGCCGGCGCCTCCGGTAAACTTCAGGTACAGCGTATGGACACCGCTTGCTCCGGAGACGGAGCAGGACTTGGTCTGCCAGTTCTGCCATCCGCCCGTTCCCGGGACGGCGCAGGTTCCGATCAGCGTGCCGGACACGCTGTCCAGGCGCGCCTCGATGCTGCCCCCGCTGTTGTTGCTGGCGACGCGGACATCGAGCGACGACGCTCCGCTGCCGAAGTCGACTCCGTTGAAGGCGATATAGTCGCCGTTGTCGATGAAGGCGACGTTCTGGCCGCCCTCGCTGGAGGCTTCGAGCTGGATGCCGGACTGGCTGCTGTAGCCGGAGGCGGCTGTCTGGGCGAACGCGGAGGCGGCTGAGGCTTGGCTGGCGGACAGGGACATCCCGGTTGCCAGCATGGCGACGGCGACGAGCAGAGAGAGCAGGCGGCGGCGGTTGAAGAGACGGGATTTGTTCATAAGTTCCTCCTTTGATCTCGATCGAATGCTGGATGGCGGCGACGTCTGGCGGCGACCGCTGTTGCAGGCTGCCGTTGAATCGGCAGTCTTCCCCACCTCCTCGACTTCGCATCAGCAAGCGCTTTCATAAATCGGCGGGCTTGCTTTCTCCAGTTTAGCGATGGAATCCCCTTCCATCTATAGGGCGGATTTATCTTTCTCAGGGCAAATCGATACGGTTTGACCCCTCTTTCGGCTCGTACAATGAAAACGCTCTATTGTGAGGAGGACCGAGTCGTGATAAACTTTGTAAACACGCGTTCATATCCTTGCATGCTGAGCGCGGGAAACAACGGAATCCAATATCTCAATGTCAGGAGAGACAGCGAATGAAATACAGAAAGCTTGGCCGCTCCGGCCTCAAGGTCAGCGAGATCAGTCTCGGCAGCTGGATGACGTACGGACATACAGTCGGTGAAAATACGGGAGCGAAGCTGGTCGACCGCGCCTTCGAGCTCGGCATCAACTTCATCGACACCGCCAATGTGTATGAGCAGGGCGCGGCGGAATCCATGCTCGGCGACATTCTGCCTGCGTATCCGCGCGAGTCGTATGTGCTGGCGACGAAGGCGTTCTGGCCGATGGGCTCGGGCCCGAATGACCGGGGCCTCTCCCGCAAGCATGTCGTCGAGCAGCTGAACGCCAGCCTGAAGCGGCTGAAGCAGGACTACGTCGACATTTTCTACTGCCACCGCTACGATCCCGAGACTCCGGTGGAGGAGACGCTGCGCACGATCGAGGACTTTGTCCGCCAGGGCAAGGTGCTGTACGTCGGCGTCAGCGAATGGAGCGCGGCCCAAATCCAGGAGGCGGTGCAGGTCGCAGACAAGTATTTGCTGGACCGCATCGTCGTGAACCAGCCGGAGTACAGCATGTTCAACCGCACCATCGAGCGGGACGTGCTGTCGGTCAGCGAGAAGAACGGCATTTCCCAAGTCGTGTTCTCCCCTCTCGCCCAAGGCGTGCTCACCGGCAAATACCGGCTCGGCCAAGAACTTCCGGAGGGCAGCCGCGCGAGCGATCCGAAGACGAACATGTGGATCAAGAACTACCTGACCGACAGCCATCTGCGCAAGGTCGACCAGCTGGACGCCGTGGCGAACGAGCTGGGCTTGTCCCTCTCCAGCCTGGCGCTCGCCTGGATTCTGCGCCATGACAGCGTAGCCAGCACGCTCGTCGGAGCGACGAAGGTATCTCAGCTGGAAGAGAACGTGAAGGCTTCGGGCGTGGAGCTTTCGGAAGAAATCGTCGGGAAGATCGAGGCGATTTTGACGGGAACGGAAGAATAGAGAAGTCCGTTTCGGACATTCTTTCCTATTCCAGCAAACAGCTAACCGCACAGCAAAGAGCGCCCGTCGTCGACGAGCGCTCTTTTGCCAGTTGCCTCCTGCACGAGAACAATTATAGTCCGTCCATCGGCGCTCAAGGATTTATTTCCACCTCTTCCGCATGCCAATGTCCGTTTTTCCATTTCACTCTCATCCTGATGGTCTCCACCGATCCGAACCGATGATCATCGGCTACGAAGGAAAAGCTCTGCCTGGCATAAACATAGGCTCCAAAAAAGGAATGAATCGGAACGATGGAAAAGATTTTATGTTTGTTCGGCTCGTAGCGGTAAGGCGACTGCACCAAACCGCGCTTCAGCGGATTCAGCTTGTCGTAGGCCTGCTCATTCATGTAGGGAGCGAAGTTTATATCCGTTTGCATTCCAATCGTTATTATTTTTTGGACGCCGTTCCTTATCCAGATGAAGCCTGCGGTATATGCGGACAGGAATAGGAGCAGCAGGAAAAGGAGCAGCGAGAGCTTCTTCTTCAACGCGATCATCCCTCCCCTGCTCTCAAAAACGCAAGGCGGCTGCGCAAGGTTGCGGGCTCCATGTTCCTGTCCGAACCTTTCCCAAGCCTGAGTCAGTTGTTGAACAAGCTCCGATACTCCGTCGGCGTCATCCCTTCATGCTCCTGGAACCGCTTGTTGAAATAGCTGGCGCTCGGATATCCGGCCCGCACGGCGATGTCTCCGATGTTGTCGTCCTTCCGCTCCAGCAGCTGCTGCTTCGCCATCTGCAGCCGGGCGCGCGTCACGAAGTCCGATGGCGTCATCTGCATGGCGCTCTTGAACAGCTTGCAGAAATAATGCGGGCTCACCTCCGCCCGATCCGCCCATTCCTGAAGGATGAACGGCTTCGCCGCCTCCTGCTGCATGAGCGGCAGCAGGCCGATGACGCGGCTCTCTGCCGGGCTCGTGCGCCCCGAGGTCAGGCTGACCGCCTGCTGCACGAACTCCGCGAGCACCGCATACGTCAGCGTGGACAGCAGCGCCGGCCGGGTCATGCTGTTCGCTTCAGCTTCCTGAAGCAGCGCGAGATGAGCCTCCTCCCAGGCGGCGGGCTGGCGCAGCTTCCACAGATTGTTCTTGTGGAAGCCCCTTTCGATCATATAATCATGAAGCGTGCCGCCATAAAAATGGATCCAGCGCACATCCCACGGCTCCTCGGCGCTGCTGTAATACCGCTGTCGCTGCAGCGGAAAATACAGAACCGCCTCGCCCCGCTCCAGCTCGTGGATCTTGCCTTCCACCTCGACATACCCCCGCCCGGAGGCGACGTAATGGATGTTGAAGTTGTTCAGGGCGCCTGCCTCCCGATGCACCGAATGCGTGGGATATTCCGTGTATCTGCCGACCGATTCCGGAAAGACAAAGTACGGAAGATCCGGCCAGGTCAATAAATGGGCCTGCCGCTCCATTGAAATCTCCTCCAGGACAATATTGTTCTAATGACTCTCAAAATATTATTATTTTTATTCTATCTTCCATTTCATATAATGACAATATAATCGCAGTTGTTGAAGGAGGAGATGTTTGAGCCATGAACGGGAAGCTGAAATGGGGCATTTTGAGCACCGCATCGATCGCGAGGGGTTCGGTCATTCCGGGCCTGATGAAATCCGAGCTCAATGAAGTCATAGCCATTGCAAGCCGGGATGAAGGGAAGGCCCGCGGGACGGCGGATGAATTCGGAATACCCGGATCGTATGGCAGCTATGAGGAGCTGTTAGCCGACGATGAAGTCCAGGCGGTCTACATTCCGCTGCCCAACCATCTGCACCGCGAGTGGGCGATCCGCGCCATGGCTGCCGGCAAGCATGTGCTTTGCGAGAAGCCGATCGCGCTGACCTCGGCCGAAGCGGAAGAAATGGCTGCAGCAGCGGCCGCGAGCGGCGTCATTCTCGCGGAAGCCTTCATGTACCGCCATCATCCCCGTTACGAGACGATCCGCAGCATTATCGATTCCGGCAAAATCGGCGATCTGAGAAGCATACACGGCACGTTCACGTTCAACAGCTCCAACAGCTCCGGCAACGTCCGATTCAACAAGGACTGGGGAGGCGGCGGCCTCTACGACGTCGGCTGTTATCCCATCACGGCAGCCCGGCTCCTGCTCGGCCAAGAGCCGGAGGCCGTCACCGTCAGAGCTTTGTTCTCGCCGCAGCACGGCGATGTCGATATGATGGCTTCAGGATTGCTGGAATTCCCGGGCGGCCTGGGCGTTACCTTCGACTGCGGCATGTGGGGCGCCTTCCGCAATACGCTCGAGGTGCTCGGTACCGAGGGCATCATCGAGGTTCCTTCCGCTTTCATCGCTCCGGAGGACAGCGGAGCCCATTTCTACTTAACAGTCAACGGACAGCGGGAGGAAATCGAAGTTCCTCACATCAACCATTTCTCGCTGGAATGCGACGATTTCGCCCGTACGGTGCTGCACGGAGAGCCGCAGAAATTCCCGCCGCAGGATGCGGTCCGCAACATGCGCGTTCTGGAAGCCTGCCTGCAATCCGCGCGCGAGGACAAGCGCATCGTCCTGCAACCGGTTGCAGCCCACCAATAAGGAGGAAATGCCATGGAAACAATCCTCATCCCGGGAACCGACAAGCCCGTCTCGATTCTGATGAAGGGCTCCGACTACTTTACGCATGACCAGTACGAGAAAGCGGCGGCCAATCTCGACGCCTTCCTCGCCATCGGCGGAAATGCCGTGGATACGGCGCACATCTATTGCGGCGGCCAGAGCGAAGAGGTTCTGGGCCGTTACATGGAGGAGCGCGGCAACCGCGATGACCTCGTCATCCTGACGAAGGGCGCCCATCATGACCATACCGGTCCCCGCGTGAACCGCCAGGCGATCAACAGCGATCTGATGACGAGCCTGGAGCGGCTGCGCACGGATTACGTGGAGCTGTATGCGCTTCACCGGGACGATCCTTCCGTGCCTGTCGGCGAAATCATCGAAGCGCTGAACGAGCATATCGAAGCCGGCCGCATCGGCGCGATCGGCGGCTCCAACTGGACCTGGCAGCGGCTGCAGGAAGCCAATGAATATGCGGCGGCCCATGGCCTTGCCGGCTTCACCTTCAGCAGCCCGAACTTGAGCCTCGCCAAGGTCAACGAGCCGTTCTGGCACGGCTGCGTATCGGCCGACGCGGAAACGCTTCGGTGGCATGAGCAGCAGCAGCTGCCCCTGCTGTCCTGGTCCTCCCAGGCGCGCGGCTTCTTCACCGGCCGCTTCTCGCCCGAGGTGCGCGACAACGACGACATCGTCCGCGTCTTCTACAGCGACGGCAACTGGGAGCGTCTGCGCCGGGCCGAGCAGCTGGCCAAGGAAAAGGAAGTCACGGTCATTCAGATCGCTCTGGCTTATGTGCTCAATCAGCCGTTCCCGACCTGCGCGCTGATCGGCGCCCAGAACGCGCAAGAGCTCCGCTCTTGCCAGGAAGGGACATCCATCAAGCTGACGCGCGCCGAGCTGGACTGGCTGGATCTTACCGCTGCTAGCGTTGCGGGATAAGAATAGCCCGAAAAAGAGAGCTTGTGCAGGCAATCAAGGAGGCTGCCCCTCAGGACAGCCTCTCCATTCCTAAAACGCCAAAAGGGACGAAGCGGATATGGTTGATCCGCTTCGTCCCTTTTCCTTTTTGGCGGGCCTGCCCTCTCTCCATTCCATTACCAAGCGGATGATCTTGATAGAAGGGCTTTTCTATTCATTTCCCTGATGTCCCTCTTAGGACTTTCCGAGCGAGATGCGAAAACCATTAGATAGAGTAAAGCAGAAGCTTGTCCCGCCTGGATGCAGCAACGGCTAAATTTCCCTTCCAAAATCAGTACCGGTTATAGGCTCGCAGCAGCGTGAAACGGTTCGGCCGGACCTTGTCCGCCTCGCGCAGCGAGTTCTCCACCAGCTGCTCCGGCAGGCCGAGCTCTTGCGGCGAGACCGGACCGCCGACGGAGCGCAGCCAGTCCCTGATTCGGCCCGGCTCCGGCAGGCTGCCGATCCATTCCTGTATTTCCGGCCAGTGCCGCTCCAGCGCCTTCCTTCCTGCGGCGTTCACCACCTCGCCGTCCCGATAACGTCCGCTGCCATCAGCCGAAGCGGCGATACGTTTGTACAGCGACGAGATCAGTGCGCTTGCCGCTCCGACCTTCGCTCCATGCAGCAGCTGCCTCTGCCCCGTGCGGTGCAGCTCCATCTCCCAATAATGCGAAAGATGATGCTCCGCGCCGGAAGCGCAGTTGGACGAGCCGAGTATGAGCATGGCAAGCCCCGAGCGGATCAAGGCTTCGGTCAGCGCCGTGATTCCTTCGGCGCTGCGGCTTGCGATGCTGCCGGCATGTCGGATGCATGACTCCAGCGCATCCTCCGTCATCGCAGCCGCCCATTCATCATACGGGCTTAAGCCCAGGCGGGCTTCAATCCGCCAATCCAGCAGGGACGTGAATTTGCCGAGCATATCCCCGAAGCCGGCGGCAACTAGCGGCGCGGGAGCCGCCCGGAGCAGATCCGTATCCGCGAACAAAGCCGAGGGGCCGATGGCGGAGACCGTCGTTTTCATCCCGCGGATGAGCAAAGGAGCCCCGAGCGAGGTGAAGCCGTCGACCGAAGGCGCGGTCGGCACGCTTACGAAAGGAATGCTTGCCGTGTAGGCGGCATAACGGCTGAGGTCGTGGATCGTGCCGGAGCCGGCTGCGACGATGGCCGTCGCCCGATGCTGCTGGACCGACAGCAGCTGCTGCACGACCGAAGCCTCGTCCGCGACGACGTCGCCCGCCGCATTGGCATCGATCAAGACGGGATGCAGGTCCAGCTTCATGCTTGACGCCGCATCGAGAAGAATCGTTCCCGCAACTTTCGACGTTGCCGCGTCGCATGCCATGACCGCGTTCCGATGCCCTTTCTCCGACAGGAATTCCACAGTCCGGGCTGCCGCCCCGGACGAGACGTCGATCGTTTCCGGGAATGTCATGCCGCTCAAGTCCCGCCCTAAGGCGAGCGCTCCTTGCGCCATTTCTTGCAGAATCATGCCGGCATTCTCTCCCTTCCATGGCTGCCTTGCTGCCTGAGGCTTGTCAGCGCCCATGTCTCAGCGATTCAGCCGCCACAAAAGATCGCTCAGCCGCAGCTCCTGGCGCAGGCTCCCCGGCTTCGTGTCCCGGCCGATCACAACCGCTTCGATGCCTGCCATCTCGGCGAAGTCGAGCATCTGCTCCGTGCTGAATGATGCCGCAGGAGCCTGCCGTCGGAGTCGCCACGATGCGGCCCATGGAAGCATTCACCTCCGACACGGCCAGCGCATACGCCATGGCGCGCCCCGCATCGCCGCCGAGGCTCGGCTCCCCGGCCGCGTTGTAAGCCGCGACCCGCTGGGCGTCGAGCCCGGTCAAGCCGCTGCGGGATGTCGTGTCCCGCGTCAGGCCGTTATGGACGGCATCCTTCATGATGCCGTAATAGTCCTTCATCGCCGCGAATTCCGCCTCGGGCTCGCGGCCCGATTCGCGCGACTGCTGCTCCAGCATGAGACGGCCGATGCTCAGGCCGCTTTCGCTGCAGCGCTCACTCAGTTCCTTCAGCGTCCGGAAGTTCATCGTCGTTCCCCCTGTCATCGTTCAAGTCCATATAATCCGTCTGAAGCACATGCGGCATTCGGCCGATCCGCTCCATCAGTCCCGCTTGCACCGGAGCATCCAGCTCCACCACGGCCAGCGCCTCTCCCTGGCGCTCCATGCGGCTGAGCGACAGCCCGCCGATGTTGAGCCCTTCCTCCTGCAGCGCCGCCGAGAGCGCCGCGATGACGCCCGGCTGGTCCCGGTGCCGGATGAGCAGCGTCGGGTAGGAGCAGCTGAATTTCACTGCGAAGCCGTTCACCTCCACGACCTCCACGTTGCCTCCGCCGATCGAAGTGCCGAGCAGAGACAGCTTGCGACCTCCGTCCGCAGCGGTCAGATCGAGCCGGACGGTGTTGGGATGGGGGAACAGCCCTTTCCCCTCCTGGAATACCAGGTCCATGCCAGCCTCCTCGGCCAGCTCGACCGAGTCGGGCAGACGCGGGTCATCCGTATGGAAGCCCATGAGCCCGCCTGTGACGGCTGTATCCGTGCCATGTCCTTGATAGGTGGCCGCGAAGGAGCCGAAAAAAGAAATTTTCGCTTCCTGCGGCATTTCTCCCAGCAGCCTGCGCCCCGCAAGCCCGATTCGCGCCGCCCCCGCCGTATGGGAGCTGGAAGGTCCGACCATGGCCGGGCCGATAATGGAAAACACGTCTTTGAACCGCACAGCCATTCTCCTTCGTCTTGAGTGTTGTAGAGGCCGAAAAAAGGGACAGAGCAGAAGAATGCGCCGAAAGAAGGGCGTGCCGCCCATTCCCAGCGATTCTTCCGCTCTGTCCTTTGTACCTGAGAGTTGCCTCGCTTCCCGCTCCGCGAGTTTCCCCTTGGGTGATTCCATGCGCGCCTGTGCGCGGCCACGGAATTCTCTCCAGAGATGCGTCCGGCAAAGGTCCTTTTGCCTGAGAGATTCACCCTGTCCCCAGGGCTTACTCCTTCGGCGCCGCCCCGTGTTACAGGTAGTCTCTCCCGCTGCCTTCATCCGCTCTATTCAATTAATGGATTTCGTCAGATTGCAAACGTTATCTACACTCATTATATGCAGGAGCGCGGCCATCTTCAACCTGCAGTCCGCGGGCAGGATGACCGACGGCAGCAATGATGCGAAAAGGCGGTCATGGAGCTGCACGGGACTGGCCATAACGAAGATCGAGCAATGGCACGCTGCACGGAGCCGGCTCTGCTTGCACGCTGGGCGGTGCATGCTGCAGGGAGCCGGCTCTGCTTGCCGACTGCCGATCCATGCTGCATAGCCGTCCTTGCGATTATCAGCATGGAGCCGGCTCTGCTTGCACGCTGGGCGGTGCATGCTGCTGGGAGCCGGCTCTGCTTGCCGACTGTCTTTTTAACAGCATCTTCTTCCGTATCGGACATACGATCCGCTATTTCAACTTAAATGCCCGTTCAAAAAAATTTAACGGACATAGGATACCTTATTTTAGTGAAAACACCTCGAAACGGGCTGTTTTCCCACAAATAGCGGATCGTATGTCCGATAGCTCGGCGAAATCGGCAATAATTTCTAAATAACGGATCGTATGTCCGATACCGCCGCCTGACAACGCCGAATCCGAGTCAAGGACTGGACTGCCGCCGAGAAGCGCCCTTCCACGACAAAAAAACCGATAGACAGTCCAAATAAGCTGATAGACAGTCCAAATAAGCTCATAGACAGTCCAAGCAACCGGATAGGCCGTTCAAACAAGTCTACATACAGCCGAAACAGGCCGCAACCCGTCTCGGTTACGGCCTCCTTGCGTGCTTATCCCTTCTTTTCTGGCTGCTTGGATTCGACCCGAAGCTCAGTGTGGATACAGTCAAATCCAGCGTGAAAACCGCAGCTAGCCGAGACCAGCTCATCCCGTCATGCCGTACGACGCCCAGCCGCCGGCGGAGGCGTAGAGTCCGCTTCCGCCCAGCATCGCCTGCGGTCCCCGATGAGCTGCGGCGGCATGGGCGCTTGCGCCAATGATGCCGACCGCCACGGCCGGCTCCAGCACATCCTGCTCGGCGAGAGCCGCGATGGCGGCCGCATCGCCCGTGCGGA
>NZ_CBRA020000120.1:0-26976 GCF_000469945.2 Paenibacillus sp. P22
ATTTCAAATGGTTGGGAAAACTAGTATAGTCATGTTGTGATGGCGGTCATGGTCGACGAATTCTCCCATAACGTAGAGCAGAGAGTAAGGGCTGCCCGTATGCGGGCAGTGGGAGGCTCCGTTGACGGATACGGCCCGGAGCAGATCTGCTTCTCCGATAGAGCGCAGCAGGGCGCACAGCTAAAAACGGAATGGGGGAAAATGGATGTCCTTGTAAACAATGCCGGCATCGGGCAAAAAAGGCGCTTGCGGCCAAGTGCGCGGCTCCTCTCACGGCCGACGCATCGCCAAGCTCCGCGAACAGGACGCGCAGGCGGCTGCGGTGGTAAGGGAGCGCGCGGCTCTCCAGCTCGCGGGCAAGCGGGCCTTCGAGCCAGCGTTTCGCCCGGCTCAGCCGGTTCCCGATGAGCACCGCTTCCGGATTGAAGACATTGGCGATGGTCGCGATTCCGACTCCAAGCATAGCCCCGGTGCGCTCCAGGACGTCGATGATCGCCTTGTCGCCTGCATTGGCTTTTTCCAGAATCTCATCCAGCGTGCGGCATCCTAGAGGAAGGGCGTTGTCCAGCAGCGCTTGCTCCGAGGCGTACAGCTCCCAGCAGCCCCGGTTGCCGCAGCGGCAAGGCGGGCCGGCATAATCGACGGAGAGATGCCCGAGCTCGCCGGAGTGTCCGGTGAAGCCGCGGTACAGCTTGCCGTCCAGCACGAGGCCCGTCCCGATGCCGATGCCCGCGCTGACGTAGACGAGATGACGGATGCCCGAGCCCGCTCCGAATACCTGCTCCCCGAGGGCGCCGAAGTTGGCTTCGTTGTCGACCCGCACCGGCACGCCGAAGCGGGCTTCCGTCAGCCGGGCCACTTCGGTAGGCTCCCAGTCCATATTCGGGGCGAACAGCAGGGCTCCAGTCTCGTCCACGATGCCGGGAAGGCCGATCCCGATGCCTACGAGGCCGTAGGGGCTTGCTTCGGCGGCGGCTGCAAGCTCCTCGATGAGCGCGAACAGCAGCTTCATGATGGAAGCCGCCGACCGGGCTTCATGGGGACGCCTGATTTCCTTGAGGACAGCGCCTTCCAGATCGGTCAGCACGCCGAGGATGTAGTTCGCCCCGACGTCGACGCCGATCGTATGTCCGGCCCGCTTGTTGAACACAAGCATGACCGGCTTGCGGCCGCCGCTCGATTGTCCTTGTCCGGTTTCGAGGACGAGCTGCTGGTCCAGCAGATCCTGCACGAGGGAGGATACCGTCGCTTTGTTGAGGCCGGTCTTCTCGGATATTGCCGCTCTGGACAAGGGGGCATGCTTCAGCACGGCTTCGAGCGCAATGCCCGTATTGATGCGCCGGATCATCGCCGGATCTCCGGTGGCGGTAGTCGGTTTCATAGGTGCAGCTCTCCTTCTATATGGCGGCCTGCGGCCGGTTGCTGATCCAGACAAGTATATATCGGATGAGAGGGGAAACAAATCCTGCTGGATGGGATTCCGTTTCAGTATAACAAAAATAACTTAGTTTGTTTAGTAGACAAACTAAGTTGAACGATGGTAAATTAGATTCTGTAGAGCGTTTACATTTCCGTATTCGGGGAGGCAATCATTCATGGGATATTTTGATGGAATCGGCAGCATTCGCTACGAAGGCAGGGACACGGACAATCCGCTCGCTTTCCGGCATTACAACGCAAATGAGGTCGTGCTGGGCAAAACGATGGCCGAGCATCTGCGCTTCGCCGTCGCTTACTGGCATACGTACGTAGCCGACGGCTCCGATCCGTTCGGCTCCGGCACAGCGGTTCGCCCGTGGGACAAATTCTCCGGCCTGGACCGCGCCAAGGCGCGCGCGGAAGCGAACTTCGAGTTCATGGATAAGCTGGATCTGCCGTTCTTCTGCTTCCACGACCGGGATATCGCTCCGGAAGGCGACACGCTCCAGGAAACGAACAAAAACCTCGACGTCATCGTCGCCCTGCTGAAAGACGGCATGAAATCGAGCGGCCGCAAGCTTCTCTGGAACACCGCGAACATGTTCACCAACCCGCGCTTCACGCACGGCGCCGGAACGGCCCCGAACGCGCAGGTATACGCGTATGCGGGAGCTCAGCTGAAGAAAAGCCTGGAAATCGGCAAAGAGCTCGGAGCCGAGAACTACGTCTTCTGGGGCGGCCGCGAAGGGTACGAGACGCTCCTCAATACCGATGTGGAGCTGGAGCTCGACAACCTCGCCCGCCTGTACCAGATGGCGATCGCCTATGCCGATGAGATCGGCTTCGACGCCCAGTTCCTGATCGAGCCGAAGCCGAAGGAGCCTTCCAAGCATCAATACGACTTCGATGCCGCGACGACGCTCTCTTTCCTGCAGAAGTACGGCCTGAAGGACCGCTTCAAGCTGAACCTGGAGGCGAACCATGCGACTCTGGCCGGCCATACGTTCGAGCATGAGGTCCGCGTCGCGGCGATCAACGGCGCGCTCGGCTCGCTGGACGCCAACCAGGGCGACCTGCTGCTCGGCTGGGATACCGACGAATTCCCGACCGACCTGTACAGCACGACGCTGACGATGTACGAGGTGCTCAAGGCAGGCGGCCTCGGACGCGGCGGCGTCAACTTCGATGCCAAGGTCCGCCGCGGCTCCTTCGAGCTGGACGATCTGTTCCTCGGCCATATCGCCGGCATGGACAGCTTCGCATGGGGGCTGAAGGCAGCCGCCAAGCTGATCGAGGACAAGGTTCTCGACAAAGTCGTGGAGGATCGTTACGCCAGCTTCGGAGAAGGCATCGGCGCCGAGATCGTATCGGGCCGGGCGACGCTGGCCTCGCTGGAGCAGTATGCGCTCCAGAACAATCCGATCGTCAACGCCTCCGGACGTCTGGAAGCGATCAAAGCGAAGCTGAACGAAGTGATTTTCCGTGTCTGAGTACGTCATCGGCATCGATCTGGGAACCAGCAGCGTCAAGGCGCTGCTGGTCGACCGGGAAGGGAATGTAGCGGCGGAGGCTTCCCGCGAATACCCGCTGCATAGCCCGAAGGCCGGCTGGAGCGAGCAGGATCCGGAGCAGTGGGTCGAGGGGACGCTGGCCGTGCTGCGCGAGCTCGGAGCTTCCGATGCCTTGAGGGACGGAGTTGTCGAAGGCATCAGCTTCTCCGGGCAGATGCACGGCCTTGTGCTGCTGGACAAGGACAATCGCCCGCTGCGGCCGGCCATTTTGTGGAACGATACGCGCACGACGGCGCAGTGCCGGGAAATTGAGGCCAAGCTCGGCGGCAAGCTGCTGGACATTGCCCGCAATCCCGCTTTGGAAGGTTTCACGCTGCCCAAGCTTTTGTGGGTGCGCGAGCAGGAGCCGGAAATATTCGGGCAGGCGGCGCTGTTCCTGCTGCCTAAGGACTACGTCCGCTACCGGTTGTGCGGAACGCTCCACATGGATTACTCCGACGCCGCCGGAACTCTGCTGCTGAACGTGCCGGAGCGAGCATGGAGCGCGGAGATTCTGGAAGCCTTCGGGCTGGAAGCATCGCTGTGCCCGCCGCTTGCAGAGTCTTCCGAGCAGACGGGAGCCCTGCTGCCGAAGCTGGCCGAGGAGGCAGGGCTGCGAGGGTCGCTGGCCGTATTCGCCGGCGGCGCGGACAATGCCTGCGGCGCCATCGGCGCAGGCATCCTGCAGGAAGGGGAGGCCTTGTGCAGCATCGGCACCTCCGGCGTCATGCTGTCCTACGAATCGGATCGCGGACGCGATTACGGCGGCAAGGTCCACTTCTTCAACCATGGCGAGAAGGACGCCTATTACTCCATGGGCGTAACGCTTGCCGCCGGTTATTCCATGAGCTGGTTCCGCCGGCTGATGGGCGGCTTGCCTTACGAGGAGCTGCTTGAAGGCGCGGATCAGGTGCCGGCAGGCGCCGGCGGACTGCTGTTCGCGCCTTACCTGGCGGGCGAGCGGACTCCGCATGCGGACGCAGCCATCCGAGCCAGCTTCATCGGGCTGGACGGCTCGCATGGCCGCTCCCATATGGCGAGGGCCGTCATGGAGGGAATCACCTTCTCCTTGAACGAGACTCTTCATATGTACCGGGAGGCGGGGAAAGAGATGAGCGCCGTCATCTCCATCGGAGGAGGCGCCCGCAATCCTCTGTGGCTGCAGATCCAGGCGGATATCTTTCGGGTGCCGGTAACGGCGCTGGCCAATGAGCAGGGACCCGGCATGGGGGCTGCGATGCTGGCCGCCGCCGGCTGCGGCTGGTACGGCGATCTGCGGGAATGCGCCGCGGCTTTCGTACGCCGAGGCCGGACATACGAGCCGAATGCCGCTGCAGCCGATGTTTATGAGCAGCTGTTCCCGGTATACCAGCAGGTGTACGGAGCGACCCGGTCATTGAGCGAGGCGCTCATGCCGTTCAGAAGCTGAGCGAATCTATCGCCGCCGCACTGGAAGAGACGATCTTCCGGGACGGCGGCTTTTTGCAGCGGACCCGGATCGGCAGGGAACAACAGGCTGAACGGTACGATTGGACCGGCCATGCGGAGAGATATCGCGGCCAGCATTCATATTTTTATCGCCAATTGGTTATCGTAATGCTGCCCGGCAACAACCCAAAAGGAGACCCGATCCCGATGACCGAACGCCATGACCATTCCCTGCTCTTCCGCTTCACGGATTCAGCCTCTGCTTCCGTCGCCGTATCGACGCTTCGCGAGCTCGGCTACGATGCCGTCGCTGCGGATAACGCGGAAATCCGCCTGTCTCTCCACGGCAACGACCTGACGTCCGCCCTTGAGATCGCCTTCGCCCATGGAGGCGAGCTGGACGTTCCGGAAGACACGATTACGATTCCGGCGCATATGGTCAATGAAGATCTGGTCGCTTGGGAGGAGGGCTTCTCCCTGAATTCCTCCCTGCCCGGCGACAGCGCCGATTCCGGCCTGCGCAACCGAGACGAAGCGGCGGAAGGCGAGGAAGCCTTTCCTGAACAGGACGACGCGCTGAGCTATTTTTCGGGGGATGTCCACATCTGAGCCGATGAACGATCACCTGAACTAAAACATCCCGTCAGGCACAGCCAAAAAGGCCGTCACCGCTCTCCGCCCGGAAATGCGGCGGAGAGCGGAACGGCCTTTTTTGGCGATTCAATCCAATCAGCGCTGCCGCAGCACCGCTTCCGCAGCGCTGCGGCCGGCATGGTACCCGGTCGTGAAGGCGGCGGTAATGTTGTACCCTCCGGTGAAGCCATGGATGTCGAGCACTTCTCCGCAAAAGTAAAGGCCTTGCTGCAGCTTGGATTCCATGGTGGCAGGGCTGATTTCCTTCACATGGACTCCCCCGCCGGTAACGAAGGCTTCCTCGATCGAGAGCGTGCCGTCCACCATGACGGGCAGTTGCTTGAGCAGCCTCGCGAACTCCAGCCATGCCGCTCTGTTCAGATTGTCGTAGGTCGTCATGGGATTGATGTCCGCTCGGGCAAGGGCATATTCCGCCATCCGGTCCTGCATGACGGCGGGCAGCACGTTTTTGACCGCCTTCTTCGGCTCGCTTGCCGCAAGTCCGAGCAGCTCGGCGTAAAGGGCGTCGGCCGACCGGTCCGGATACAGATCCAGAGTGAGTCTGACCGGCTGCCCGGACGTTTTTTTCCTTTCCTTGACGACGTACTGGCTGCAGCGGAGGGCCGCAGGACCCGACAGGCCGAAATGAGTGAAGATCATGTCGCCCTCCTGCTCGGTCAGCCGCTTGCCCTTGGCGCTCCACACCGTCATGACGATTCCGCGGAGCGAGAGGCCTTGCAGCTCACGGCTGCGGATGAACGGCTCGGATGAGGTGAGGGGAACTTCGGTCGGATACAGCTCCGTCACGGTATGCCCGGCGTCCTCCGCCCATGGATACGCGTCTCCCGTCGATCCCGTATGGGGGACGGATTTGCCCCCTGCGGCGACGATTACGGCTCTCGACCGGATCGTCCGGCCATCCGTCAGCTTGATGCCTTTGACCTTGCCGTCCTTGAACAGCAGTCCGGCGACCTTCTCGTTCATGCGGACGGTGACTCCGCCTTCGCTTACATGGCGGATCAAGGCGTCAACGACCGATTTGGCTTTGTCGGAGACAGGAAACATCCGGCCTCTGTCCTCTTCCTTCAGTCGGATGCCGAGTCCCTCGAACAGGGCTGCGATTTCCCGGCTCCCGAAGCTGGAGAGAGCGCTGTGCAGGAATTTCCCGTTGCCGGGAATATAGCGGATCAGCTCTTCCGGCTCCTTGTTGTTCGTGACGTTGCACCGGCCTCCGCCGGATATGCCGAGCTTGCGTCCGAGCTTGCTTCCCTTGTCGAGCAGCAGCGTGCCGGCTCCCGCGTGTCCGGCAGCCGCCGCGGCCATCAGGCCGGAAGGACCGCCTCCGATGACGATGACTTCGTAAAATTCATGGCTGGACATAGCTTGATGAAAGCTCCTTCTTCTCTGCCGCATGCGGACAGGGTAATCAATAATCTGTTCGCAGATTCTTACTGATTCTAACAGATTCCCGCATCAGTTGGAAAACGGCCATGGACATGACGCAATTCATTTGAAAAAATCCATTTTATCCCAAATAAATGAAGAAGATGCTTCAAATCGACGGCATGAGCCAGAATCTTACAAACGTCGATTGTCAAATATCGCCACCTGTGCTTTAATCGGAGTTATCGAAGGTGCGGAAGGGGGAAACTCGTGCTCTGATGTGGGACAAACTAATTTTGCAAGCATTCGTTTCCTTGCTGCCGATATTTGTGTACCAGCTGTGGATGTACCGGATCAATCACGAACGGAAGTCTGCCGCTTACTTTTGCGCAGCCTACGGCTTGTCCCTTGCCGGATGTTTTGCCCTGTCCATCCGCACCGAATACGGATTTGACCTCGACTTGCGCTTGCTCCCTCTGTTTCTGGGATCCCTGTATGGCGGCTATCCGGCCGTCGCGGTACTGAGCGTGATTTATGGCGGCTTGCAAATCCCCATTCTGGACAGTCCGTACGAAACAATCAGCTTCATTCTTTTCATCGGCTTGTTCATCCCGATCATTCTCCTGACGGTCCGCCCGTTCCAGCGGGCGCGGATGAAGGACAAGCTGCGCATCACCTTCATATTGTTGGCGCTGGCGTTTCTTTATTATGCCGGCACATACATAGGGTATTTGAGGGCATACGAGCCGGACGGGCTGAAAGGCGGGCTTGCGACTCTCGCCGGAATCGCCTGCATATACGGAATCGTGACGGCGCTGACGCTGTATACGATCAGCAGCGTCGTGGAGCATCATCAGCTGCAGATCCAGCTCAGGCGGATGTCCTCCAATTACATGAACGAAGTCCATAAGCTCCAGCAATTCGTCGATCAGATGTCCATGGGAACCGTCATCGTAGATCGTGACGGCAGGCTTTCGCATCTCAATGATGCGGCAATACGTTTCAGCGGGCAAGCGACGAAGGGCAGGGACAAGCTGGAGTTTGCGGGAATCGGCTATGAATCCTTTTTCCGCGATCACGACAGCTGCCGCAGCCTCTTTGATTCGGCTCTGAACGGGACTCCGGTTCCCTCCCAGATCCATCAGGAGAGCGACCGCGTCTATCTGCTGACAGCCTTCCCCATCCTGGACCTGCAGGCGGGAGACGCTGCGGGCGCAGCGATGATGATCCAGGACATCTCCGAGCTCGACCAGCTGCGCAACGAGCTCAGCAAAATGGAGCGGCTCAGCCTCGTCGGACAGATGGCCGCGAGCATCACGCATGAAATCCGCAATCCGATGGCTGTCATACGCGGATTCGTCCAGCTGATGCGCGAGCGCAGCCCCGACAGCCAGCAGGAATATTTCCGGATCATCATCGAGGAGCTTGACCGGGCCAACTCCATCATCAACGACTTCCTCTCGCTTGCCCAGAACCGGGTCATCGCCAAGGAGGTCGGTTCCCTGCACCACGTCATCAACGAGATTCTTCCTCTCTTGTGGGCGGACGCCAATCTGAGGGGACAGTCCATCGAGCTGGATTTTGCCGAGACGATTCCGCTTCTGGAGCTCAATGACAAGGAAATCAAGCAGCTGATCCTGAATCTGGCCCGCAACGGCATGGAGGCGATGGGCGAGAAAGGGGTTCTGACGCTGAGCACCCGGCAAAGCGGCGGAAGCATCGAGCTTAGGGTCGAGGATACGGGCGAAGGCATTCCGGAGGACAAGAGAGAGCGGCTGTTCGAGCCGTTCTATACGACCAAGGCCCGCGGCACCGGACTCGGTCTCCCGCTATGCCTCAGCATCGCGGAGCGCCACAACGGCAGGATCGAGGTCCACTCCGTACCGGGTCAAGGCACTTCCTTCATCATAACCTTCGAAGTTCCCGATTCCATCCACAGCGGCGGCGCTACGGCATAACGCGGCATCGATTGATGCATCATAAGCCGAAGCGGCCGGCCTGAGGCGGGCTGCCCATCATGAGACGGGAGCTGAGAATGCCATGAGCAAGAACGAGAACGAATCCAAGGAAAAGCTGCAGCAGGAGAGCGCCGCAGCCAAGAACCGCTCCAGCAAGTCCCCGGAATCGCCCGGTTACGACAAAAAGCTGGACGGACCCAACCGTCCTTCCATTTAACTCCATGACGGGCAAGGACCGGCCGGAGCTCGATCCTTACGAGCTGGAGTTCCGCCCCGAATTCAAGAGAGGCCGCGGGCCCCGCGAGCCGTTCGTCAATGAGCACGGAGTCGTGATCGGGGATCACGACTATGTGTCGGCAGCGTCTCCTCTCGAGCAGTGGTCGGAGGAGACGGACCCGTCCGTAATGGCGGGGGACGAATGGGTGCATCCGTTCAAGGACATCGGCTTCCTGACGGAGGAGAACCGGGACTATTTCGAGCAGGGCATCGAGCCGCGTCCGGGCAGCTTCGGACATCCGGAGCACAACGTTGGGAGCGGCATCGACGAGGATGCAGGCAAGGAACAATAACGCCGGCGTCCGGGATTGCCGGCCGCTCCGGAGCTGTGAGCATGGAGGCAGCCGGAGCGGCCTTTTCCTATTGGCAAGTGGTACATGCAGGCCTTGCAGCGGGTTTTCCCAATCGGCGCAGGATGCGCTATAATAGCGGAGAAGGTCATTATTCTCCGAGAGGTGGTAAACAAAGATGTCAATGTCTTTTGAAAGATACATGTTCGATATGGTTCAACCGATGCGCGACGAGCTGACCCGTCTGGGAATCCAGGAGCTGCGCACGCCCGAGGAAGTGGAGGAGAAGCTTCCGGATGCCAAGGGCACTACGCTTGTCGTCATCAACTCCGTCTGCGGCTGCGCAGCCGGACAATGCCGTCCGGGCGTTGCCGACGCGCTGAACCATGACATCACGCCGGATCACCTGTACACGGTTTTCGCCGGGCAGGACAAGGAAGCGACAGCCAAGGCTCGCGAATACTTCGCGCCGTACCCGCCGTCTTCCCCTTCCATCGCCCTGCTCAAGGATGGCGAGCTTGTGCATTTCATCGAACGGCATCAGATCGAGAACCGCTCCGCCGCTGAAATTTCTGCGGATCTCGCCAGCGCGTTCGACCGTTTCTGCCGCTAATCCATTTCCCTTAAGCCAGGAGGAATTCCCGTGAGTCTTCAGCAGGAAATCATTGCCAAGCTGGGCGTCAAGCCAAGCATCGATCCGGAACAGGAAATCCGCCGCAGGGTGGATTTCCTGAAGGATTACGTGAAAAAAGCGGGCGCTTCGGGACTGCTCATCGCCATCAGCGGCGGCATCGACAGCGCTGTCGCAGCGGGACTGTGCAAAAGAGCGACCGACGAGCTGTCGCAGGAATCCGGCCGGGAGTACATCACTCTCGGCGTGTTCCAGCCTTACGGCGAGCAAGTCGACATTTCGCACAGCTACGAGGTCGCGGATGCCTTCCAGCTCACTCACCGCATGGAGACCAACATCCAGGAAGCTGTCGACGAGATTGCGCTTGAAGTGGAGCACGGGCTCAAATCCATCGGCATGTCCCGTCACGTGAACCGCGGCGTCAAAGGCAACATCAAGGCGCGCACGCGCATGGTGGCCCAGTACGCGCTGGCGGGAGAGCTGAACCTGCTCGTCGTCGGCACGGACCATGCTTCCGAAGCTATTACCGGCTTCTATACCAAGTGGGGCGACGGAGCGGTCGACATCACGCCGCTCAGCACGCTGAACAAGCATCAGGTCCGCCAACTGGCGGCCGTGCTCGGCGTTCCGGCCAGCGTCCAGGAGAAGGCGCCTACGGCAGGCTTGTGGGAAGGCCAGACGGACGAAGACGAGCTCGGCATCAAATACGACGACAACAGCGCCTACCTCGAAGGACGGGAAGTGGCTCCCGAAGTCCGCGAGCTGCTGGAGAAGCAGTATTTGAAGACCGAGCATAAGCGGACGACGATTCCGGGAATCTAAGGACAAGCCCTGCCTTTATGATCATCGGTATCGGCCACGACCTATGCGATGTCGACCGGATCGAGGCTCTTCTGGGCGGATCGTCCGGACGGCGCTTCGAGGAGCGGATTCTCGCTCCGGCCGAGCGGGAGCAGGCGGCGGAGCTCGCGGGACGCAGGCGCTCCGAGTTCGTCGCCGGCCGCTTCGCCGCCAAGGAAGCCGTCTCCAAGGCGCTTGGCTGCGGCATCGGCAGCATCTGCGGCTTTCGCGACATCTCCGTGCTGCGTTCCGCCACGGGCAGGCCCGTCTGCGGGCTGTCGCCGCATACGCTGCAGGCGCTCGGCCTCGATGGGCAGCCCCTGCTGCATGTGAGCATCACCCATGAGCGAGGTCTTGCCTCCGCTTTTGCGGTATTGGAGAGCGTCTAACCTCTCCTCCTCAGCGTTTCAGATTGAAAAAAAGCCTGCCGCCCCGTTTGGGCGGCAGGCTTTTTTCTCTTGTCATTTCTTGTCTTTCAGCCATCGGGTCAAGCTGTCGATCTGCTCCGGAGTGAGCTTGTCCTTGAAGGGAGGCATCAGGCTCCCGCCGCTGCCGATCTGCTCCGCGATCCGCTCCGGCGCAAGGCGGCTTCCCGCATCATGAATATCCGTGTCGGGGCCCATCCTGCCCTTGAGATCCGCTCCGTGGCAGGAAAGGCAATGCGACTTGTACAGCGTGACGGTTTCTTTCGGTCCCTGCAGGGCGGAGCCCGTGCCGCCGCTTCCGGAGGACCCGCATCCGGACAACAGGAGCACAAGTGCGGCGGCAAAGGCAGCCAGGCCGATCAGGCGCATGCGCATTCCTCCTTATCGGTTCCATTATAGCGTCTCGGAGGACGGCCAGCCATCGCTGTCAGACGTTTCCTTTCCTAGAATGATTCCACTCCAAGGAAGATTTCCGTATAATTAGAAATGGAACAGCTTCATGGACCTGACGGCCCAACACGAGTTCCGGGAGCATCAGCAATGGATAAACCAATGAATCTAATCCTTCAGACCCGGCTTCGGCAAATGCAGGTCATCTATGCCATGGCTGCACGAAGCGAATGGAAGCCGGGGAGCGTCATAGAAAATTCGAGCCTGGGGCATCACTGCCTCGCGCTGCCGATTACAGGCTCCGTGAGCTTGAATGCGTCCGATGGGTGCTTACAGGCCGGTCCCGGACACATGTACTGCATCCCTCCGGGAAGCAAGCATACTTATACCGTCGACAAAGGCGTTCCATTCCGCTGCTATTGGGTGAGATTCGAGCTGGATGCCGGCAGCACGGAGTTTTTCAAGTCCTTGCAGCTTCCCTTGTCGGCAGCCGTGGACGAGCCTGATCAGCTCGAAGCGCGATACCGGCGCCTGATCTCCTTGTCCGGGAACATCACGGACGAGCTGAGGGCGAGAGCCATCATTATGGAGCTCATCGCCGTTTACCTGCAAAGAGGGCTGGAAGGGCATTCAAGCGCCGCGGTCGCATCCGAGCTGAGCCTATTTTCCGAAATTCTCGAATATATCGAACAGCATCCGGCCGAGAATCTGTCGGTCGACGACCTTGCCAGGCAGATGTATTTGCATCCGAACTATTTCATTTCCTTGTTCCGCAGCTTCACCGGCTTCACGCCGATTCAATACGTGAACCAGCGCAAGATGGAGCATGCCCGCAAGCTGCTGGAAGAAAGCACGCTGCCGGTGCGGGACATCGCCAGCGAGGTCGGCTTGACGGGCCCTTATTTCTCGCGGATGTTCAAACAGCTGATTGGAACTTCACCGCGCCGCTACAGGCAGCTGATGGAGGAAACCCGGTTGCTGAAGATGGAAAACCCGGATGGAAACAACCAAACGGGTTGTTCCATCAAGATGGAAAACCCGGGAGAGGACAACCACACGGGTTGTTCCATCAAGATGGAAAACCCGGATGGAAACAACCAAACGGGTTGTTCCATCAAGATGGAAAACCCGGTAGAGGACAACCAAACGGGTTCTTCCATCAAGATGGAAAACCCGGATGGAAACAAGCACACGGGATCTTCCATCAAGATGGAAAACCCGGATGGAAACAGCCAAACGGGTTGTTCCATCAAGAAAGAAAACCCGAAAAGCGGACCCGTATCGGGCTGCTTCCCTTCCCTCAATGAAGAGTTCGGATGGCTGGAGGACGCGGTCGGATACGGGAGGACGGCAGCCGCCTATTCCATTTTTGACCGAAAAAGCGGAAACAGCTTCAAATAAGGCTAGAGATCAAATCCGCCAGCCATCTGCCCCGCCGTTATCTGGTCACGGCGCAGATCACGATGAGCGACCGCGACTACGAGCTTCCGTACGCGCTCCGGCAGCAGGACGGCAGCCTCATCGTCTCCGCCTCCGAGGGATCGCCGATCCGGGAAGCTTACCCGGAGCTCTCCTACCGCATCAACGCACAGGGCACCGAAATGGTCCTCAAGGATGAGCGGAGGCTCATGCCCGGCCTCGCTCCGAGCGCTGCCCCTCTGCTCGTGCTGGAGACGTCCCCTTCGGCAGCCTGGAGCCTCCGCATCGGAGGCCGGCTGGACGGCTGGAGAGGCTCCGAGCCGGACCCTGCCGAGCCTATGGTCTTCGAATCCGAAAAAAACGGCTACCGCGCCGGCATGGCGAAGCTTATGAACCACTTCCGGCTGGAGCATCCGCAGGACGTCGCCTCCGTGCGGCGCCTCGACATGCTGGCCTGGTGGTACACGCACAACATGCGGGTTCATTTCGCCGTTCCGCACGGGCTGGAGCAATATGGAGGCGCCGCCTGGGGAACGCGGGACGTCTGCCAGGGACCGGCGGAATACTTCCTGGCGGTGCAGCATTACGAGGCCGTGAAGGATATTATCCGAACCGTCTACGCCCATCAGTACGAGGCAAGCGGAGGCTGGCCGCAATGGTTCATGTTCGACCGCTATTACCGCGTCCAGCAGGAGGAAAGCCACGGCGACATCATCGTCTGGCCGCTGAAGCTGCTCGGCGACTATATGGCCGCGACCGGAGACCTCTCTATTTTGGATACCGAGCTTCCCTATACCGATGAGGACACGTTCGAGCCTACGAGGCAAAAGCATTCCCTGTACGATCACGTCCTCAAGCAGATGGACTACATCCGCTCCCGCTTCCTGCACGGCACGTCCCTCTCCTCCTACGGAGACGGCGACTGGGACGATACGCTGCAGCCGGCGAGCGCGGAGCTGCGCGCCTATATGGTCAGCAGCTGGACCGTCGCGCTGACCTATCAGGCCGTCCGGCAGCTCGGGGGCTTGCTGGCCGCGGCTGACGGCGGAGCACGCTCCTCACAGCATGCCGCCTTCGGGGCGGAACTGCTGAAGCTGGCGGGGGGCATCCGCGAGGACTTCCACCGGTACATGAATCCGGACGAGGTTATCCCCGGATTCCTCTACATGGAGGACGCCAGGCATCCCGACAAGTGGCTGCACCCGACGGATGAGCGCACCGGCATCCAGTACCGCCTCCTGCCGATGACGCGCAGCATGATTGCCGGCCTGATCACCCCGGAGCAGGCGGAAGCGCATTACGCGCTGATCAAGCGGGAGCTGAGCTTCCCCGACGGCGTGCGCCTGATGAACCGGCCCGCCGCTTATGAGGGCGGGGTAAGCACCCGCTTCAAGCGGGCGGAGCAGGCGGCCAACTTCGGCCGCGAGATCGGCCTTCAGTACGTCCACGCCCATATCCGCTTCATCGAGGCGATGGCCAAGCTGGGCAAGCCTGACGAAGCCTGGCAGGCGCTGCAGGTCGTCAACCCGATCGGAATCGCCCATTCGGTTCCAAATGCGGAGCTTCGTCAGAGCAACGCCTACTTCAGCAGCTCGGACGGACGCTTCGCGACCCGGTACGAGGCCGCCGCACGCTTCGAGGAGCTGCGGCAGGGAACCGCCGCCGTCAAGGGCGGCTGGCGCATCTACTCCAGCGGCCCGGGAATCTATATGAACCAGCTCATCTCGAATGTGCTCGGCATCCGCGTGGCGGCAGACGTCCTGCAGCTGGATCCCGTTCTTCCTGCCGAGCTGGACGGCATGAGCTTCCGCTTTGCGGTCGCAGGCCGCTCCGTGCGAATTCTCTACTCTCTTTCCCGCAGCGGCGGAGAAATCCGGCGCGTCGCCGTCAATGGCGAGGAAGCGCCATTCGGCCGTATTGCAGGGTCCTACCGCAGCACCGGGGCGGAGCTGCCGCTTACGGAGCTGGAGCGGCTGTGGCTGTCCGACGCCGAGGCCGTGAACGAGATTGTCATCGAAGCCTGAGGCGTGCCGATAGTGAACGCTTACGAATAGGAAAGTTGTGGTATAGTTGAAAAAAAAACCTTCTCCAGGAGGAATCTCGGTGGTCAGCATCAAGGATATCGCCAAGCAGGCCGGAGTGTCGATTTCGACGGTCTCTTATGCGCTGAACGGCAGTCCGAAGGTCACATCCGAAACCAGCGCCAAGATTCTGGCCATCGCCAAGGAGCTGAACTATATTCCCAATGCGGCGGCCCGCCAGCTCAAGAAGCAGGAATCCCGGATCATCGGGGCGTTCCTGACCGACTTCACGGGCGCATTCTACGGCGATCTGCTGCAAGGAATGAAGGAAGTGCTCAACCGCAAGGGCTATGACCTGATCGTCTGCAGCGGCATGCAGTCGCATCGCCTGCTGCCGGAGCGGATGATCGACGGAGCCATCATTCTCGACTCCACCTTCTCGGACGAGGAGCTGCTCGATTATGCCGACCGCGGGCACAAGCTGGTCGTGCTCGACCGGGAGCTCAATCATCCCGCCGTGAACCAGGTGCTGCTCGACAACAAGGCCGGCGCGAATCTCGCCATGGACTATCTCATCGGCACGGGGCACCGCAAGCTGTACGTCGTGTCGGGGCCGGCCGACACCTTCGACTCGCGCCAGAGGATGATCGCCGTCCGGCAGACGCTCGACCGCCATCCGGAGCTGGAAGCCGTCATCATCGAAGGCGACTTCAACAAAGGCTCCGGCGAGGAAGCCGGACGCATCATTCTGGAGCGGAACGAAGGCCCGGCGGGCGTGTTCTGCCTCAACGACGAAATGGCCATCGGCCTGTACAACTACGCTGCCAGCAAGGGCGTCCGGATCGGCGAGGAAATCTCGCTCGTCGGCTTCGACAACATCGACCTGACCCAGTATCTCGAGCCGCGCCTCGCCACCATCGACTACTCCAAGTACCGCTGGGGAGCGATGGCTTCGGAGCAGCTGCTCCGAATCATAGGCGGCGAAGAAGTCGAGCATGAGCGGATCTACGTTTCTCTGATCGAGGCCGATTCCGTGCAGCGCCGTTCGGCCGACTGACCGGCATGGCGGCGCTCGGCGCTCGGCATGACGGCGCTCGGCATGACGGCGCTCGGTGCGCGGCGCACAGGTCGCCGTTCTGATTGACATCGGTAGAATCGCCGGTTTCCTTACCGCGGTTGCCGGGCGGCAAGCGCGCTCGGCTCCGTTCAGGAGAAAAACAGCAAAGGGCAGCATCCCGTTCGGCTCCGGCCGGAGGGATGCTGCCCTTTTTTTCACTGCCAAATGTTAATTTAAGGATACGGAACCGGAATATTGCTCATCCTACCTGTACCAATCCATATAGGAAATCAGGTGACGGGATGACGAATCAGACGCTTGCAGGGACCTCCGGTGCGCTCAGCTCCGCCCTGAATATCAACGCCGGAATCATCCATGCCGCATTCGGCAGCAGCCCCGACCTGATCCATCGGGACTTCCAGGCCAGCCTAAGCAACGGCACTTCCGTTGAAGGCGCCGTCTGGTACATCGAGGGGATGTCCAATTCCACCTTCATGATGCAGTCGCTGTTCTCGCGCGGCGGCAGCCATTCCGACTGCTCGACCGTAGAGGAATGGATCCTTTATTACAAAACCCGGGTCATCACGGAAGGCTCCGTCAAAATGCTCCATACGTTCGACGAGCTGTACGACAAGCTCCTGGACGGCCACAGCATCCTCATGCTGGAGGGCTCCTCCTCCGCCCTGTCGGTTGCGACGAAGGAAGTGAAGGCCCGCTCCGTCGAGGAGCCGAACGTTCAGTCCGTCGTACGCGGCCCGCGCGAGGGCTTCACGGAGGTGCTCGGCTGGAATACGGCGATGCTGAGGCGGAAAATCGCCAATCCGACCCTGTGGTTCGAATCGACGACGCTCGGCACCGTCACCAAGACGACGGTGGCTGTCGCTTACGTGAAAGACCTTGTCGCTCCCGCCGTTCTGGACCAGGTCAGGGAAAGGCTTGCTCAGATCGACATCGACGGCGTTCTGGAAAGCAACTACATCGAGGAATACATCCAGGATAAAACCTTCACTCCGTTCCCTACCGTCTTCAATACGGAGAGGCCCGATGTGGTCGCCGCCGCGCTGCTGGAAGGCCGGGTGGCGATCATGGTGGACGGCACCCCCTTCGTGCTGCTCGTCCCGGCTCTCTTCACCCAGTTTTTTCAGTCCAGCGAGGATTACTATCAGCGGGCGGATTTCAGCACGCTGATCCGCCTGCTCCGGTTCGCGGCTTTTTTCCTGGCGACGCTGACTCCATCGTTCTACATCGCGATCTCGACGTTCCATCAGGAAATGCTGCCGACGACGCTGCTGTACAACCTGGCCAGCCAAAGGGAAGGGGTGCCCTTCCCGGCGTTCATCGAAGCGCTCATCATGGAAGTGACCTTCGAGATTCTGCGGGAAGCGAGCGTGCGCATGCCCAAGACGATCGGACAGTCGATCTCCATCGTCGGCACGCTCGTCGTCGGCCAGGCCGCCGTCGATGCCGGACTTGTCAGCGCGGCGATGGTCATCGTCGTGTCGATCACCGCGATCGCCAACTTTGTCCTGCCCGCCTTCAACATGGGCATCGCCGCCCGCATCATCCGCTTCGGGCTGATGCTGCTGGCCGCATCGTTCGGACTGTACGGCGTCTTCCTCGGCATTATCGCCATCGTGCTGCATCTATGCAGCCTCCGCTCCTTCGGAGTGCCCTACATGTCCCCGATGGCTCCTTTCATCATGGGCGATCAAAAGGACACGCTGTTCCGGATTGCGATTCCGCGGATGAAAAACAGGCCCCGCAGCCTCCACCCGAAAAAGCTGAGGAGGCAGAAATGATGCGGAAGCCGCGTATCTCCAGGCTTGCGCCTGCCTTGCTCTGCCTGCTGCTTCTCCTGCCTCTCGCCGGCTGCTGGAGCCGCCATGAGCTCAACGATATCAGCATCGTCGTCGGCATGGGCATCGACAAGAAGAACGGCCGCTACCAGGTATCGGCCCAAATCGTGAATCCGGGGCAGGTGACCCAGAAAAAAAAACGGCGGCGGAAGCTTCAGCCCCGTCGTCACCTATCAGGCCAGCGGGCTCACCATTCCGGACGCTCTGGCGCGGATGACGGTCAAGGCGGCGAGAGATCTGTACCTTTCCCATCTGCGGATTCTCATCCTCGGGGAGGAAATCGCCCGCGGCGGCATCAGCAAGCCGCTCGACTTCATTTCCCGCAACCGGGAGCTGCGGACCGACTTCTTTCTCATCGTGGCCAAAAACGCCTCGGCGTCGGAAATTCTGGACATGTACAGCCCGATCGATCCGATTCCATCGAACAGCTTGTTTACGAAGCTGGAAACGTCCGACAATACCTGGTCGGCTACGGGAAAGGTCACGCTGGACCGGTTGATCCAGGATTTGTCCAAGGAAGGCAAAGGTCCGGCCCTGACGACGATCGAGCTCATCGGCAAGCCTCAAGCCGGAGAAAAAATTTCGAGCGCTCAGAATATAAATCCGGCTGTCGTGCTGAAATACGACGGCATGGCCGCCTTCAAATACGATCGGATGGCCGGATGGATGGACGAGAACGATGCCCGCGTGCTCAACTTCATCCAGAATTCCACGTACATGACCACTCTGACCGCCCCTTGCCCGGGAAGCAAAGGACTCGTCTCCTATCAGGTGCTGCGCTCCAAAGCGAAGATCCGCTCCCTTGCCCCGGACGAGTTCGAGGTCGTGCTGCACACGCAGCAGGACATCGCGGACATCGGCTGTAGGCTGGACATAACCGACCCTTCCACGTTGTCCGCGCTGACCAAAGCGGCCGACGAGAAGCTGGAGGCCATGATGAATAAAACGATCCGCAAGCTGCAGAAGCAGCTGAAGGTCGACGTGTTCGGCTTCGGGGACGCTCTACACCGGCAAAATCCGAAGGAATGGCACAAAATCAAGGACTGGAATCGGGAGTTCGAGACGGCGAAGGTGAAAGTAAAGTCCGTCAGCACGATCCGCCGGATCGGCACGACGATCAAGTCCATGGAGGACGAAATCAAGAAATAGGAGGATGGAGAAATGTGGCTGTGGATTGGAGTTGCAGGAGCGTGGCTGCTGACGGGGCTGCTGGATCTTCCCGACCTGTGGAAAAAAGGGAAGAAGAAGGAAGCCGCAGGAGTTGCGGCCGTATTGGCCGCGGCTACGGCGGGCAGCCTGGCATGCATTCTCATGCCCGTCCCGCCCAATCCGCTGGCCGGAATCGCAGCGGTCATATCCGGCTATTCCAAAGCCTTTTACTCCCTGTTCACCTGAGAGGAATGAGACGATGCCGCAAGAGCAAACGATATCCGTACGCGCGTTCACCATTCTGACCGTCTTTTTCATGATCGGAACTTCCATTCTGATCGCCCCCGCCGGCCTGGCGCTGGACGCGAAGCAGGACGCATGGCTGGCATCCATGATCGGCGTCGGCATCAATCTGGCGACGGTCGCGCTCTATGCGGCGCTGGGGAGGCTGCGCAAGGACGAATCGCTGGTCCAGATGTGCCGGAGCGCGCTCGGCAAATGGACGGGCGCCCTGCTCGGCTTGGCGTTTGCGGCTTTCTTCTACCTGCTCGCCTCCCTCATGGTAGGGGACCTGGGATACTTCATGACGACGCAGAACTTGCCGGAAACGCCGATCGAGATTTTGCAGCTGCTGTTCGTCGGCATCGTCGTGTACGCCGTCCGCCTCGGAAAAAGCGCCTATTCCCGCGCGGCCGAAATCTTTTTCCCGTGGCTGATGCTCTTGTTCGCCCTCTTGTTTCTATCTACCATTCCCAAAATGGATTTCCATAATTTCGAGCCCGTCCTGGAGTACGGACTGATGCCCTCCATCAAAGGCGGGGTTTCCTTGTATGGACTGCAGGAGATGGTCGTGCTGACGATGCTCTACCCCCACATCCGGAAATCGGGCAGCAAGACAAAAGCGTATCTGGGCGGAGCTCTCGTAGGAGGCGCCGTCCTGGTTCTGACGACTGTAAGCAGCATCGGCGTGCTCGGTTATGCGGTGACGTCCAACCAGCTCTTTCCCGCCTACACCTTGGCCAAGAACATCAGCATCGGCCATTTCCTGGAGCGGATCGAGGCGGTCATGATTCTGATCTGGGTCTTGTCCATCCTGATCAAGATTGTCCTGACATTCGATGCGGCCGTCATGGGCTTCGCCCAGGTGTTCGGCATCAAGCAGCAGGCCTCCTTCGTCATCCCTCTCGGGCTGGGGATGGTCGTCCTCGCCCAGATGTCCTATCCCAACACCGTGTTCATCCAGGATTTTCTCGCCAAAAACTGGAGTCCCTTCGCCTCGATCTTCCTGATCTATCTGCCTCTGCTGCTCTATGGCGTCCTATGGGCCCGCTCCAAAATCGAAGCTGCGGGGAGCGGCTGAATGAACAGGGGCTCCCGGCTGCCGCGATAGGCTCCCGGAAGGGGAAATCTTTGGCGACTCCACAGCGCCTCCCGGTCGAGGCCAGAACCCCGCCGGGAGGCAGCAACACCGAATGGCGATCCTTCTTTGCTGCCCGACCCGTTTCGGCGAGACATGCTTGTCCGTGCGGCTTCAGTCCTCCAGGCGGCTGACATCGACATGCACGTCCAGCTCCTGCGCGCCGCTGCCGATATACACGCCCTTGAAGGGAACGATGTCCCGGTAATCGAGGCCATGTCCCAGCTTGACGTAACGCTCCCCGATCGGAGAGGCGTTGGTCGGGTCGAAGCCGCGCCATCCCGCCGACGGAACATAAGCTTCGACCCATGCATGCGAAGCCTGCTCGAAGTCGGCGTTGCCGCCTCTCAGATCCCCGACGAAATGATAGCCGCTCACATAACGGGCCGGTATGCCTTTGAGCCTGCAGCAGGCCAGCATCAGATGGGCGAAATCCTGGCAGACGCCGCGCCGGAACTCCAGCAGGTCGGCAGCCTTCGTATATACGTTGGTCGCCTCGGGATCATAGATGAATTCCGCCTGGATGTCGGCGGACAATCTCTCCAGCCAGCCCAGCACTCCGATATCCTGCGGACCGCGGGCATCGGTGAAGGCCGAGATGGCCGGGGACAGCTCGGTGTATCCCGTCGGCAGCAGGTACTCCGCGAACCGGTCCAGCGCTTCGTCTCCTTGCAGCCAAGCCCATTCCTTCTCCGACGGCATGGCGGCCGCCGCTCCGGCCGCGGGCGGCTCCTTCGTCGTCACGACCGTGGCCGTCCTCACCGTCAGCATCGTATGGGGCGCGTTGACGGTGAAGGCATGCACTTTATTGCCGAAATAGTCCTCATAGGCGAACATCGGCGCGTTGGGCTCGACCGAAATGCTGTGCTGATGGCAGGACTGGCGCTCGTCGGTAGCCGGCGTAAGCCTGATTTCATTGACACTGTCCGTAACCGGATCGGCATAGCGGTAGCGGGTAATGTGGGAAATATGAAGCTTCACGCGCTGGCCTCCCCGATCCGAAAAAACGCCGATTCCATGGCGGAGCCCAGCTGCCTGCATTGTTCGAGCAGATGGGCCGGAATCCGCCCTTCGCCGTCGAGCAGCAGATCCTCCCGCTCCAGGCAGGCCAGATCGGCCTTCGCCCGGCCCGAGCTTCGAGCGATCCGCCCATGCAAAATCCGAAGCTGCTTGTCCTGAAGCTCCAGGCTGCACAGATGCTCATCCATCTTATGCAGGGCGTAATGGACGGAGCGGGGAAAGGCCGGGTTGAGCATGACGAACTCCACGATGCTCTCCACGCCGAACCCGTCCGCATGGTAGCGGCGGAAGGCGTCGTAGCCGCTGATGGAACGCAGCACCGCCTGCAGGTATGGATAGCTTCCGGGCCGTTCCAGCCTCCGCCGGGCACCCAGCCCCGCACAGCCTGCAGGATGCGCAGCGTATTTTCCATCCGCTCCAGATGGCGTCCGCATTCCATGAATCGCCACTCGTTCTCGCGCGGCATGACGGAATGGCTGTACCCTTGGAACAGGCTCGCCCAATCCTTCATCCGGCGGAAAAAGAGATGCGGCGCCTCCTCTCTCCAGCCCGCCTCCTGCCGCTCCCGCAGCCACAAGTACATGCCGTTCACGGTGTCCCACAGCTCGCCCGGCATCTTCTCCCGCAGCGTCCGCAGGTTGGCCCTGGCGCTGCTGACGCAGCTCAGGATGGAATTGGAGTTGTCCCGGTCCATCGTGACGTATTGAAGCACATTTTCCTCCCGGTAAGCCGCGTAACGCTCCTCATAAGCTTCCCGGCTGCCGATGGAGCTGACGACGAGCGCCCACTTGCCGGCCGATTCGACCTCCGCCCTCAGCTCATCCCCGCCCTTGTTCTCCGGACTGCCCTGGAGATGATACAGGACATCGACGAGACGGGCGTGATTTTCCGTGCGCTCCATATAACGTCCGATCCAGAACAGCGCCTCCGCATTGCGGTTCAGCATGCCGCATCATCCTTTCCGAACTCTATTGTTTCCGGATTGCCGCTCATGGCTTCCGGAGCACCCAAGTATCCTTGACCCCTCCGCCTTGGGAGGAGTTGACGACGAGCGAGCCTTCCTGCAGCGCCACCCGGGTCAAGCCGCCGGGCACGACATGGGTCTCTCCCGAGCCGCTGCTGAGCACGAAGCCCCGCAGGTCGATGTGGCGGGGCGCCATCCCCTGGGCGCTCATGACGGGAGCGGTCGACAGCTTCATCGTCCGCTGGGCGATGTACCGCTCCGGATGGCGGCGGATGGAATCCCGGAAGACGTCCAGCTCCGCCGGGGAAGCCTGCGGCCCGATCAGCATCCCGTATCCGCCGGAGAGCGAGGTCTCCTTCACGACCAGCTCTTCGAGATGCTCGAGCACATAGTCCCTCTCCTCCTTTCGCGAAAGGATATAGGTCGGCACATTGCCCAGAATCGGCTCCTGCCCCATATAATAGCGGATCATCTCCGGGACATAGGCGTACACGGCCTTGTCGTCGGCCACGCCTGTTCCGGGAGCGTTGGCGATGGCGACATTGCCGGCCCGATAGGCGTTCATCAGTCCAGGCACACCCAGCATGGAGTCCGGCTGAAAGGCGAGCGGATCAAGGAACTCATCGTCGATGCGCCGGTAGATGACATCCACCTGGCGGAGGCCCCGCAGATCCCTGAGATAGATTTTCTGGTCCTTGCAGACGAGGTCGCGCCCTTCCACGAGATGGATCCCGAGCTGCTGAGCGAGGAAGGTATGCTCGTAATAGGCGGAGTTGTAGGAGCCCGGGGTGAGGAGGACGATGAGCGGATCCTTTCGCCCCGAAGGCGCCAGCGATCTCAGGCTGCGCAGGAACATATTGAGGCTGCGGTCGGTGTCCGCCGCCGAGCTGGACAGGTACAGCTCGTGGAACAGCTCGTTCATCAGGGTCCTGCCTTTGAACATATAGGAAAATCCGGAAGGGCTGCGCAGATTGTCCTCCAGCACGTAATAACCTTGTTCGTCGCGGATGAGGTCGATGCCCGAGGCGGTCACGTAGACGCCGCCGGGAACATGCAGGCCGGCCATCTCGGGACGGAAGTAGCGGTTGCCGACGATCATGCGCCTCGGGATGAGTCCGTCCCGGATGATGCGCTGCCCATGATAGATATCCTGGAGGAACAGATTGAGAGCCTTGACCCGCTGCTGCAGTCCCAGCTCCAGATGATGCCATTCGTCCGGCGGGATGATGCGCGGGATGCAGTCGAACGGAATCGTCCGTTCCAGCGGATCGGCAGTTCCCGGCGCATAGAGGGTGAACGTGATGCCTTCATGGAGCATCCGGTCTCCGACCGCTTGGCGGCGGCGCTCCTGCTCCGGCTGGTTCATGGCGGAGAAATGGCGGTGCACATGCTCGTAGTGGGGCCGGACAACGCCCCGCTCATCGTACATTTCATCATAGAAAGAACGGGATTCGTAAGCAGCCGCGCGATGCGGCTCTGCCTTGGACATGGGCGTAGACCTCCCTCCGGTACGGGCTTCAGCGGGGACGGGATGCCGGCCGTAACGGTCGAATGAAGATATGGCTGGAGTTTTTTACCCCGATCATACAAGATCCTGCCAATAGATGTCAATATAACTAACATATCTTAACCAAGCGCGTTTGCGCTCGAATCATGGAAGTTTATGCGGGGAGACCGTCTTCAAGACCAATGAGCGGGGCAAAGGGGCTAGCCGCGGCCGGCGGCGGCTTCCTCTTCAGGTCCAATGCGCATCATGAGGATAAAAGCCGTCTCCGGAACCGCCCCTGCTCCCGCATGGAGCTGGCTCCGCACGAAAAAAAGCCGTCTCCGGGTCCGCTGGACCTGGAAACGGCTCTTGCATGCGCAGCTTCAAGCCCGCAGGCTGCCTGCATAACGCAGCAGCTCGTTGGCGCTGCCCGGGCTGCTTCAGCGATTGAGCAGGCTGCCGACATGACGCAGCGCTCGTTGGCGCTGCCGGGCTGCTTCAGCGGTTGAGCAGGCTGCCGACATAACGCAGCAGCTCGTTGGCGCTCGCCGGCGTGTAGCCATGCTCGTCGACGAGCCGCTTGGTCACCTCGTTCATCCGCTTGAGCTGATTCTCATCCGGCGTCTTCGTGGATGTCGTGATTTTCACGATATCCTTGAGATCGGCGAACAGCTTCTTCTCCACCGCTTCGCGCAGCCGCTCGTGGCTCGTATAGTCGAATTTGCGCGCCTTGCGGGAGTAGGAGGAGATGCGGATCAGAATTTCTTCGCGGAAAGCCTTTTTCGCATTTTCGGATACGCCGATCTGCTCCTCGATGGAGCGCATCAGCCGCTCATCGGGGTCCATCGCCTCTCCCGTGAGGGGATCCTTGATTTTGGACCAGTTGCAGTAGGCCTCGATGTTGTCGAGATAATTTTCAAACAGCGTGCGGGCCGACTCCTCGAAGGAATAGACGAACGCCTTTTGCACCTCGTTTTTGGCCAGGCCGTCGTATTCCTTGCGCGCTACCGAGATGAAGTTTAAGTAACGCTCGCGCTCATCCTTGGTGATGGAAGGATGCTGGTCGAGCCCGTCCTTGAGCGCCCGCAGCACGTCGAGCGCGTTGATATGGTCCATTTCACCCTTGATGAGGGCGCTGGAGATGCGGTTGATGACATAACGGGGGTCGATGCCCGACATGCCTTCCTCCAGAAATTCATTCTGCATTTCCTTGAGATCGGCGTCCTTGTACCCTTCGACCTCCTCCCCGTCGTACATCCGCATTTTCTTCACGAGATCCATGCCCTGCTTCTTGGATTCCTTGAGCCGGGTCAGGATGGAGAAGATGGCCGCTGTACGGAGCGCGTGAGGGGCGATATGGACATGGCGCAGATCGCTCTGGGCGATCAGCTTGGCGTAGATCTTCTCCTCATCCGACACCTTGAGGTTGTACGGAATCGGCATGACGATCATGCGCGACTGCAGCGCCTCGTTTTTTTTTGTTGGATATGAAAGCCTTGTACTCGGATTCGTTCGTATGGGCGACGATCAATTCATCCGCGCTGATCAAGGCGAACCTGCCTGCCTTGAACTGGCCCTCCTGCGTCAGCGACAGCAGGTTCCAGAGAAACTTTTCATCGCATTTGAGCATCTCCTGAAACTCCATCAGGCCGCGGTTCGCCTTGTTCAGCTCGCCGTCGAAGCGGTAGGCCCGCGGATCCGATTCCGAGCCGTATTCGGTGATCGTCGAAAAGTCGATGCTGCCCGTCAGATCCGCGATATCCTGCGACTTGGGGTCCGAAGGGCTGAACGTGCCGATGCCGACCCGGTTGTCTTCGGACAGGAACACCCTCTCGACGAGCACGTTTTCGATGTCGTCCTCGAACTCCGTCTTCAGCCGGAGCTGGCAGGAAGGGCACAGATTGCCTTCGATCCGGACGCCGATCTCCTTCTCGAGCTCGGGACGCAGGTCGTGGGGAATGAGATGCAGCGGATCCTCGTGCATCGGGCAGCCCTTGATCGCGAATACCGCTCCCTGCTCGGTGCGCGAAAACTTCTCCAGCCCTTTTTTCAGCATCGTGACGATGGTCGACTTGCCGCCGCTGACCGGTCCCATCAGCAGCAGAATCCGCTTGCGCACATCCAGCCTTCTCGCGGCGGAGTGGAAATACTCCTCCATCAGCTTTTCAACGGCGCGGTCCAGGCCGAAGATTTCCTGCTGGAAGAACTTATAGGTTTTCTGGCCGTTTTTCTCCTCGATGCCATGCGACTTGATCATCTCATACACCCGCGAATGCGCCGTCATCGCCGGTGACGGATCGCTCCTGAGCAGGTCGATGTACTCTTTGAATGTGCCTGACCAGGCCAGGCGGTCGCTCTCCGACTTGTACTCCGCAATCCGTTTGAAAATATCCATGCTGCGCCTCCTCCCATCGCTTCCGCTAAAGCTTCCCTTGAGTCCCTCTTCGCCCAGGCTTCTCTCTGCTTCCGCTTCCGAATAGCAGCTATTCGAAGTATTAAAGCCTATGCGGACCCCTCTCATAACTTGACCGAAAATTTCGCCGCTTTAAAGGAATTGCCATTGCTCCGCGCATCTCCTATAATGAACGGACGATGGGAACAGGCGTGCGCCGGCGGCTTTTGGCATGGCGCAGCAGCGGGCGGCGCCCTTGTTCCGGAACAGCTCGGAAAGGAGGCGTGTACGATGGCGGTTCGGGAAGAAGCGGAGCTCTATGGCCCCGTCAAGGCTTACTATGAAAAACTCGGCTACGAGGTCAAAGGCGAGGTGCTTCACTGCGACCTCGTCGCAATCCGCCCGGACGGCGGCGAGACGCTGATCGTGGAGCTCAAGAAGACGTTCACGCTGGCGCTGCTGCTGCAGGGCCTGCAGCGGATGCGGATCGCCGACGGCGTCGTGCTCGCGGTCGAGCGCAACCGCTCGAAGCGCGGCGCGGTGAACCAGCGCTTCGGAGAGCTGGCCGAGCTGTGCCGCATGCTCGGCATGGGGCTGCTCACCGTCACCTTCTACAAGACGAAGGCTCCGGTGCTGGAAATGCTCTGCGAGCCTGGCGACGCTCCCATGCGCGGGCGCAGGCCATCGCGGGAGAAGCGGCTGCTGCAGGAATTCCGGGAGCGCAGCGGCGACTACAACGTCGGCGGCAGCGGGCGCGCGTCCGGGCGCGTCATGATGACCGCCTACCGGGAGAAGGCGCTGCGCCTGGCATGGGGCCTCAAGGCCGGCGGCCCGCTGTCTCCGGCCCGGCTGCGCGACCGTTCGTCGGCCGCTTTCACGACATGAACGACGCAGACAGCTGGAAGACCAACGTCTGGCAGCCGGACTACACGTTCACGCAGCAGAACAATATCGCCTACCAGCCGTCATCTG